>NZ_JBIVHM010000002.1:520767-773837 GCF_044749185.1 Paenarthrobacter sp. NPDC089675
TAGACGCTGAATCAGCCAACGACGCTCATACTCGTGTAGTTCCAGGGCCTCACGCAGCTGTCACACCTCTGGCATCCAAGGTCCGGTGCTCCAAATTCGAGGCGTTCCGTCATGCACGGCGTCGATGACTTCACCATGAACGTTCGTGAACAAGAAGAATTCCGGAGCGACCGAAAGCACGAAGCAGGGTGCCTGCGAAGACCGCGTCGATCGCCTCACCACCGAACTGAGGTCCCAATCGACCGAACTCGAGCGCCTCCACGCCATCTACGACGAACTCGACACGCGGAACGGGCTCCTCCACAACGAAGTCCTCCGACTGAAACGGGCCCAGCGCACGAACGTCCAGGATCTCGCTCATGTGGCCGCAGCTCTCGTCCACATGTCGAAAGTGAAGGGCGTCGCCCTCGACCCAACCACTGTCGGCATCCTCCGCCGTCGAGGCTGGCTGCCCAGCAAGAGCAGAACCGGGGCGCTTCGTGCATGACCATGTCCATCGCCCGGCTGTCCGTGAAGTCCGGGCTGAAGTACCTCTTCAAATCGACAATGCTCGACGACGCGCGCCCCACGCCGGCGGACACCATCAGCTACTACATGGCCACCGGCACACCCCAAGGCCGCTGGATCGGTCGCGGACTCGACGGCATCAACCGAACCGCCGGACAGACAATAACGGAATCCGACGCAAGATCAATCTTTCAGGACGCCCAACACCCTGACACAGCAGCGCCCCTCGGCCGCGCTTACGGCGAAGCCACCATCACCCAAAAGAACCGCGGACAAACCACCACCAACCACGCCGTCGCCGGCTTCGACCTCGCCTTCAGCAACCCCAAGTCGGTCTCCGCACTCTGGGCCCTCAGCCCACGCCAACTTCAAGAGCAGATCCTCCAAACCCACCACGAAGCCGTCGACGCAACGCTCCGCTGGTTGGAGGACTTGGTCATCAACACTCGCGCTGGCCGAAACGGCATCGCTCACCTCGGAACACGGGGAGTCATCGCCGCCGCATTCGACCATTGGGAATCACGAGCCGGCGACCCGCAACTCCACACCCACGTCGTGATCGCTAACCGCGTCCAGCGCATCACCGACGGCGCCTGGACCACACTCGACTCGCGAAGCCTCTACAAGGCGGTGGTCGCGGCCAGCGAACACTACAACGGCCTGCTCTTCGACGCGCTGAAACAAAACCTCGGAACCGACACGGACATCCGCGCACCAGCCCAAAACACCCACAATCCTAGCCAACAACTGACCGGAATCGACGACGCCCTCATCCGCGAATTCTCCAACCGATCAAGACTCATCGACGTCGAGACAGACCGACTGGTCAACGAATGGATCGCCGAACACGGCACCCGCCCATCGGCAACCACCACCGTCAAGCTGCGGCAACAAGCGACCCTCTCCACAAGAAACCCAAAAGAAGCCACCCCCACTCCCCTGCGCGAGCTTTCCGCCACCTGGCGCGATCGCTCAAGAGCCAGGGGCTTCGACCCCGAACGAGTCGTCGCCTCCACCATCCGACGGTCCCACAACCGGCCATTCCGCATAGGCAACTTCGACCCTGACTGGATCGCCGCCGTCGGGCACGTCACCCGTCAGCGCGTCGCCGCAAAGCGGTCAACCTGGAACCGCTGGAACCTGATCGCGGAAGCAGAGCGCGTTTGCGCCGAGATCCGTTGCGCCTCACCGGAGGACCGTAACGCGATGATCGACGCCGTCGCCACGGCAGCGGAGCTCCAGTCGGTGCCCCTGAACGAATACCGCTACAGCCTCCCTACCGAGGTTGCCGACGATCTTCGTTTCGCGAACCGGAGCGTCTTCGATTTTCACGGATCGCGCCTCTACACGGACGAGGCGACTCTCGCTTTCGAGGACCAGATGCTTGCGGCAAGGAACGACGACGGCGGCCCGGCTGTCAGTGCAGATGTCGCCATGGCGTCACTTGCCTCGTACAGAAAGGATGGCTCGTCGGAGCTGCACGAAGACCAAAGGGCGGCGGCCGCCGAAATCCTGCTGAGCTCCCATCGACTGGACGCCATCGTTGGCCCGGCCGGCACGGGAAAGACCACAACCCTCGGCGCGATCAAAGCCGCTTGGGAATTGCAGTTCGGTGCAGGCAGCGTTGTCGGCTTGGCTCCGGCAGCTGCGAGCGCGGAGGTTCTTGGCTCGGAGTTGGCTTTGGTTGCCGAGAATGTCTCCAAGTGGCTCTACGAGTCTGTGGGTAGCGGAGCGGCGCAAAGGAGTTCGGCCTTCTTTGATGCGGAGTCTCAGCTAGCCTCACACGGGACGACGAACGCTACGAAGGCACTGATCGAGCAACGGATCACCCGGTTGGCGGCAGAGCAAACGCAATGGACCTTCAGGGCGAATCAGCTTGTGGTGGTCGACGAGGCGTCAATGGTTTCCACCCAGCAGCTTGCGGCCATCGTGGCACAAGCCCAACAGGCCCAGGCGAAGGTGCTGTTGGTCGGCGATCCGGCTCAGCTTGATTCCATCGACGCCGGCGGAGTGCTGGGTTGGCTCGATCGGCAAAGCAAAGCTGCAAGGTTGAGTTCAATTTGGCGATTCCAGCACCAGTGGGAGGCGTCCGCTTCCATGGGTCTCCGTGCAGGCGACTTTTCCGCCATAGCGGACTACGAGCATCACGGTCGGATCACTCACGGCACCTACTTAGACGTGATGGACCGCGCCTATGCCGCTTGGCACTCCGACGTCTTTTTAGGGCACGCTTCGGTCCTGATCGCTCCCGACAACGAGACGGTCAACATGCTCAACCAGCGGGCCCAAGCTGACAGGGTGATTCTGGGCGTCGCCGACGCAGAACAGACACTCATGCTGAGGGATGGGCTGCGGGCGGGTCGCGGCGACATCATCATTGCCCGTCGAAATGAACGATCCCTTGTAGACGGGCAGGGTGCATTCATCCGAAACGGGACACTCCTGGAAATACTCAGTGTCAACGTACGCCAACGATCACTACAAGCTCGGCGGACGGATACCGGAGCGATAGTCGAACTCGGCGCCTCATATCTGGAGTCATCGGTCGAACTTGGTTATGCCACCACTGCCCACCGGTCCCAAGGCATAACGGTGGACTCCGCCCACGTCGTCGTCACACCTGGCCGGCTCACCCGTGAACTCCTCTACGTCAGCATGACCCGGGGACGGCTCTCCAATATGGCCTATGTCAGTGAGAATGACCCCGACGAAGACGAAATCCTAGACCCAACCGCTCGATCCACCTGGCGGGCGATTCTCGGCGAAGTCCTGGCCGCGGAAGGTGCTGAGCGAACCGCCCACGAGGTCCGCGACCGTGAACGTTCCCACGCGGACAGCCTAGAGCGGCTGAGCCGCGAGTACGACTACCTGGCTCAACTAGCTGCGAGCGCGGATCTGGCAAGAACTCTCGAGCCACTCTTACCCGGCCTGGCTGACACACTGCGAGTCTCCCCCGCATGGGGAGCGGCAGTAGCTACATGGCGCCAGGCGACAAACACCAATAGCCCAGGGGCGCATCGCGTACTCTCCGAATCCCTTGCCGCAGGCGCCACGGCCGAGGACCTCACCGCGGTGATCCACTCACGCCTTCGTCGCTACTGCTCCGCGATGCCCCACACAACCATCGAGCCCATGACAGAACGGCTCGTCGTCGAACGTGACGACTTGAATGAGACTCTGGATCAAGTACGACGGCGGATTGGGAACCGCACGGAATATGTCGCCAGAGCTGCACTACTTGAGGAACCTGAATGGAAGACAGCCCTTGCCGCGGAGCTCGGGGTTCAAGTGGATTCGTACGCAATCGGGGCCCTGGTTCGCGAAGTTGCCCTCTACAGAGACCGTTGGGGTATCCACGACTCCCCTCTCCCTTTCGGTGCATCTCCCGCCGATTGGGAGTGGGAACAGCGATCGCAATGGGAACACCTCCAACGGGCAGTCCCAAGAGCGGCCCGGCCACTCCTCGAGGCTCCGGCCATCATCGACTTCAACGAAATGCAAATTCAGCGAAGCCTTATCAGTACGCGTTTGCAGCTTTAAACTGGGAACTGGAGAAAAGGCATGCCAGTAAATCCAGTACTCAAGCCGAAAGTTGCGACACCCACTCTGATCGTCATAAGCGCGGTGACACTGGCACTTGCTATCCCCCTGGCTGCGATGACTTTTTCGTTTCCCACTAACAGCTGGGCCCTGGCAGTAGTCGCGGCGGCAGGTCTCATCTTGTCCTTCGTCTGGTACAGACGAATCCACGCCAACCGCGCGTGGAAGACTTCGAGCCGCGAGCAATGGCAGGTACTGGAATCCTTGAAGAACACCGCCGTGACCACCACGGAGGTGACCGTCCTCAGCGTTGACTCGCCACAGCCAACGGGAGCCTGGATCACAATCCGCTGGAATCGTTTCGATTACATCCAGCCTGCATGGATCGAAGCGCTACCAGAGCCCATTTGGCCCGGGTCGGTGCTCCTCATTCGACCAGACCCTATTCAGGTGCGCCACGGCGCGCCGTGGCCCACGACCTACTCGATAGCAGCTGACCACGTCCTCACGTGGGCCCCGCAGCTCTGATCAATGGAAGCTGCCCGCAACCCTAAGGGCCCGTATGCGTTAGCTCCAGCACATAGGCAGGGTGCAGTTCAGAGCGGCCGCCCCCTCCACGACTCCTGGTCCACCCGCTTGATCTGCCCAGCCGGGAACCACTCCACGTGATAGACCCGCCGGTCATCCACCCACTCCACCAACCCAAACGACCTCGTGTACTTGATGGCCCGACCATAGATTTCGCCAACGCGGACCAACGGCTGCTTACCGAGGTCGAGCTCAATGATCTTGCCGTCGTCCGGTTTGGGGTGATTGTCGTCGGCCTCGATCTGAGCCATCATGCGTGCGAAAGCGATGGAGTCTTGCTTCGGTCTCATACAAACAAGATTAGAACATATATTCGAATGCGTAGATTCGGCCCTAGACAGGGAGCTGCCCACGTCACCAGCCTGGCGAGGTGGGCAGCGAGCTGTAGGAGCAGATCAGGCAGACATCTCACTCCCTGGCGTTCTGCCAAAAGGGGCCGCCACCACCGGGCTTTTCGTCGTCACGTTGTAAGCGGGCCAGCCGGTCGCGGTCGTAGCCTCCGGACCAGTTGCCTCTACCGTGGCTTCCGGTTCCGTGACGGCACGTGCAGAACGCTGGTAGGTGGCTGTCCCAAATCGGAGATCAGGACCAATGGTGTCAGCGATGATCCGCCGAGCCTCGCGGCGCTCGCCGTCCTTGTCGTATGACCGAAACTCCAGTTCGCCAGAGACGGTCACAGGATCCCCCTTCTTGAGTGATGTGGCCGCGTTCTCGGCCAGCATCCGGAAGGCTGACACGTTGTGGAAGACGGGCTCGCCGTCGCGCCAGGTGCCATCTGGATTCTGGATGCGCTGGTTCACGGCGACCCTAATCTTTGCGTGTGGTGTTCCGGACTCCCCTATCGTGAGCTCCGGGTCCGCCACAAGGTTTCCCGCGATGTTGATGGGAATTTTGGTGTTCATGGTCGGTTACCTTTCTTCGCCGACGGGCCTCTCCCATCGGACATCTGAACGGATCAGGGACCTGCCAACTCAGGACCAGGCATCGAAGCACCCGGACCGGGAACGCCAGCGTAGGAGGCAGGAGCCGTGACAGCAGGCGAAGCACTCACGGCCGCGAACTTCCCACCGAACCCAGGAGGATCCGAAACAGCAAGGATGCCTTTGGTTGCAGTCGTTACCCGCCCCAGCACGGACTTGGCGATGTCCACGCGCGACGTCGGAGCACGCCCCTCCTGCAGTTCCTTCTCGGTTCTGATGACCGCGTCGGCCCATCCAGCCAAATAAGTAGCGGATTGTGGCCCACGATCAATGCCATGAGCCCTGAGAACGGTGTAAGCAACCGATTCGGCCTCCACTTCAGCCAAGCCGCGGTGATTCGCGCTGCTGCCATAGAGCCGGCCAACACTGTCATCCGGACCGTGCAACAAGACGTGACCGAGTTCGTGGGCAAGGACGGCCACCCGCTCCTCGCTACTCATCCACAGGCCAATTTGGATCCGACGAGCATCGAAGTCTGTGTAGCCACTCGTGTAGCCGTATTGGACACCCGAGACCTCCACCCGGAAGCTGCGTTCCTTCGCAACATCACACAGGGAACGCCACAGGTCGTCCAAGCCTTCCCCGGATTCAACGCCTCCGCGCGGCACCAGGATCGGTGTTCCTTCCGTTTGTGTAACGTCAAAGACGGCCTGTCCCCGCCACCCGGTGACGACGTTCTTCTTGCCAAGACTGACCGCATCAACCGGAACCGCCTGAGTTACGGGCAGCAGCTTCCGCTGACCATCGGCCATTTTCAACTCCTGCATGGACGCGGTCCGCGGCGCGATCACCCAGAGCGCATGCTCGCCCCGCAGCACGGTCCGCCCATGACGCGCCCACTCTTTGTAGCCGGCAACGAGAGTCGGTTCCTCGGCACCACGCTGCGCCATCTGCGCCATCAGCAAGGCCACGTTGCCCCCTGAATAGCGCCACAAAGTGGCTGAGGCGTCGAGCAATACCTGCCATCGAGCTGGCGACTCAATAGCTTGCTCAAGGGCAGCGTGTAGTCCTTCGGTAAGACTCGCGATGCGCTCTTCAGGTGACATTCGAACGCTCGGCGGAAGGCCGACGTCGTCCGTCCCGCCAGGCAGGTGAGCATTCGATTCAGGTGCAGCGGCCACGACAGCCATCCTTCGTACTTCTGAGTCAGCCCTGAGAAGGGTTCACCTATCCATGTCCGGCCCGGGTCAGGACGCCATGACCTAATCAGGCCCCAAACTGATGAGCGCTCAATTTCCAGTCATCGAAAGCGGGCTCCGCGGGTACAACCCTGGTGACCGGCTCCTTATGGCTCTGCAGACCGACGCACCCTGCGGTTCTCGTGTGGGTTCGGAGACGCTCGACGGCGTGTGGGAGCCGTTCGTGGAAGGCCAACGGACCGAAGCCCGAATCATCGGGAGTGAAAGAAGCCATCTCCGCTCGCTGCAGTGCGTAGAGTTCGGCCACCAATTCGGAATGCCGCCACCAGCAATCGGGCACGACAGAGGTAGTCAGCTGGTAAGTGGCGACAAGCCATCGAACCCATTCAAAGAGGCTCTGCCACGCAACTTCGGCCTGTTCCGGTGACATGTCCCGCCACCGGCGAGTGACGCCAACCGTGCGGGGAGAGGGCTGAAACGACGAGCGAAACAGCTCAGCGGTCAGTTCGTCGTCAAGGTCGGAAACGCGGCCTACTTCGAAGTCAGAATCATCGGCCTGCGTGCTCATGATTCAGCTTCACTGTTCGATTCCTGCCGGGTCAGGTGACCGGCAGCCAACTCCCGCTCCGTCTCAACTTTCGAACGACCCAATTCAGCAGCGTCTTTGCGTTTGTGCCAGTCGCGCAGGTCAAGAAGTATGGGTCGAGTCCTTCGACCAAGCATAAGGGCGGTACCAACCGGAAGACGACGGATCTCGTCCAGGCGGATCACCGGAGTATCGCGGATCTGTTCGCCGTCCTGGCGCCCTTGAGCGGACCAGGACCGCGTGTTCATAATGAGGCTGCGCTCCCCCAGCAGACCTGCCAGCGAGCGCAGGTCACGCTCGTCAGACCCTCCGCCGAAGATGACCTTGATGATGGCTGAGTCCCAAATAGTCGCCGCTTCCTCTATCGACCATCCGCTACGTGCTTGGGATAAGGACTGAAGGACGACAAGAGTCGAGATGCCAATCCCTCCGCCGTCAGAGAGCACAACTGGAAGCCCGGGCCAGGGAGACAGATTGGCGATTTCATCCAGAATCAGAGACAACGGTGGATCCAGTCGTCCGCCGGCCGAAACAAAGGCCATCTCACGGGCTGCGTTGTCTATGTCGTCAATGAGCGCGGAAAGGTAGGGCCCTGCCGCTGCGGCCCCGGATCGGGTGCCGATCAGGTACAGCGTCCCTCGCTGCCTGATGAAGGCCTTTGGGTCGAACTCCTGGGCTTCGTCTTGCGGGTTCAGCGCCGCCAAGACTCGCGGCGAGGATAAGGGTGCGACAGCTGCCGAGACTCCGATCCAAGAGTTCGAGGTGTTGCGAGGATCGTCTTCCAATATTCCCATCAAGTCTGCCTGCCAGCCGAGGGCAGCTCCCGTGCGGCCGAGGACGTCCAATGCTTCGCGTGCCAGGACTGGGCTGGAGGACCAGCGGCGAAAAGCAGCAATACCCTCGCCCGACAGGGCCGCCGCATGGAGGAGACACTGTAAGACGATCAGCGAGCGCTTCTGCCACGCTGCATTCTCACCCTTCATCTCAGTGTCTGCTGTAATCACTAGGGCTCGACGGGTTGCGATATCTGGATCGCCACACCCACGGACAGGCGACCATCGAAGCGTGGACGGCAGTCCGGACATGCCTTGCGGATCGAAGACAGTCACAGGTCGCCCATCGCTCATCCGGGCGCGCATGGTCACGACTAGGTTGTCGGCACGCGTTGACGTCGTGACCACGGCCCCTGGCGCATCGAGAATCGCATTGATGACCACGTACAGGCCCTTGCCCGACCGAGGCGCGCCCTGGATAACCATCGACTCCTCCGTCGAGACATGGATGGTCACACCCCGCGAGCGCCCGAGCGTCCACGAGACGTCTTGGATACTCGGTCGACTAAGCCCGGGACGCGTGTGCAGACCGCGACGTCGAACGGCTCGGGAGCCAAAGTCGCGAACAATCTCCGTCCTTCCAGCCACGCCGTCCCTGCTCAGGATGTCTTGCCGGAGCCACGCACCGGATTGTTTCCACATCCTCCAGCCGAGCACTCCCCCAACGGCGAGCGCCGCGATCAACGCAAGCACACCGCCCACGATCCACCACACCGAAGCCAGGTTCGGCGCACAATCCCGCGAGATCCAGTCCGCGCGGCCAACCACCAGCCCGACGCCGGCCACCGGATTGAAGAACGACGGCGACCTGCCGCCACACTGCCGAGGCGTCACCACAGAGGCAGCGGCCTGGACGAGAAAGCAAAAGACCACATAGCCGGCAATCCCCCACAGACCTACCGAGACCATCGGGGTGGAATTGCCCGCTCGCGTTCTCACAGGTGCATCCGATCATCGGTTCCGAAGACCTCGAGCTCGTCGGTCGTCACTCTGTTCGCGACGATGAACGAGCGGTTCCCCACCTTCCAGAGCCCGACGCCCTTGGGCAGGTTCTCAACGTGGTCGCACTCAGCTTCCGTGAGGCCGAGCGCCTCCTTCGTCAGCCGCATGGCGTCGTGCTTCTGGCGGTAGATGATGCGAGTGTCCGCCTCGGTCAGCAACCCAAGCGCTTTCTGCCTATGGCCGCTGGTGCTGTCGCCGATCTCGTTGAGGTCGGCGACCTTGTGCATGATCAGCAGGTTGGCGATCCCGTAGGTGCGCGCGAGCCGCCACTGCTCGCTCATCTTCACCAACATGTACGGATCGGCCAGCATACGCCAACCCTCGTCGTACACCACAAGCCGCTTACCGCCGTCGGGATTTGTCACCGCGGCCTCAAGCCAGGTCGCGCTGCAAGCGGCAGCCAAGGACAGTGCCTGTTCAGAGGCGCCGATTAGCGCCGACGTATCCATGACCATCATTGGCGCGTCTGCATCGAAGGCCACGGTGGACGGCGCATCGAACATACCTTCCAAGTCGCCGGATACGGTCCTTCGCAGGGAATGGCTGACCGCGACGCCGCCATCCCTACCGACCAAAGCCAAAGTTTCCGGCGACGGGTTGAGCAAGTGATCCAGCACCATGGGGAGCGTCGGCGTCGAGTTCTCCGCGGTCGTTTCCATCAACGCCATATCCAAAGCCGTATGTTCAACGGGATGCAGCGGGGTGCCCTGACGCATGAGTGACACGAGAGCCACGAGCAGTTGCCGGCGCCGCTGCCGCACGACGGCCTTCCACTGTGTGTCCGTCAGCAGGCTCGGCCTCGGTCCAGCATCGAGTGGGTTCACACGCGCCGCTCGACCCGGGCCAACAGAAATGACCTTGCCGCCGACCGCATTGGCAACGGAAACCCACTCGCCCTTTGGATCGGAGGCAACGGCCGCCTTCCTACCCAGGGTTATGGACCTTGCAACCAGCGATTTGCCGCACATCGACTTTCCAGTTCCCACCGTGCCGATGACGACGATCGACGGGCCGCTGATGATCCCTTTGTCGTAAAGGATCCATGGATCATAGGAGAAAGCACCGGAGCCGAAGACATCCGTTCCAATATAGGTTCCTTCATGGCCCAGACCGGACTCCGTGATGAACGGGTACGCAGCGGCGAACGTCATGGTCGACGCGCGGTGCGGCGCGGGTCGCAGCCGATGGGGACCCCACAAGGAACTGGCTTCCCGGCTCCCCCAGTCACCGCGAAGGCGCTCGCGATCTGGTTGTTCGGCGGCCTTGTCTTCGTCTTTCTGGAAGAGCTTTCTCTTAGGTTGAGCCGCCGCTGCCGCTGCCCGTTTGGCATCCTTCCGCTCCGAGCGAGTGCCCGACGGCGTATAAGTCACCTCTTGGTTCTTGAGGCTCATCGCAAACCTCGCCCCAAAGGAAGGCCGCCAGCAATGAACGCTGCCCATTGCTGGCCCGCGAGCAATCGCAATTCGACGAACGCACCGGCGGCCGCAGACTCGAGTTCATGTCGATAGCGGGCCAGGTCTTCCAAAGATTCGGCGGTGATGGTGACGAAAGCCGTAGGCCGAACGTCACCGTGTCCCGCGACGATCTCTTCTTCCCGCTGGGAAACTTCTTCTTCCTCCGCACGTTGTTCGCGCGTTGTGGGTCGATCGAAACGCGCGTTGATCCGCCGTCGTGTTTCGTGTGCCTCCTGTGCGGAGCGAATGTCGCGCAGAGCTTCGATCGTCGGCACGGTCCTGATCACTTGCGTAACCGTGTGCCTGAAGTCGCCGACGTAGACGAGCGGATGCAGGAAGCCCGGGTAGACCTTCTGGCGCGGCCATTCCGCTACCCAGAAGGTCTGGTGGAACCCGGAGTCGCTTCGAAGGAACGACCAGTGCTCTTCGACCGCCATCGGACCGGAACTGTGACGAGGTGGCTGCATCTCGTCTCTGGTCTGACGCTCCGGCTTGGAGGATCCGCGCTCGAGGGTCTCAGGATCAAATGCTCCGCGTAGGACGCCAAGCAGCTTCGACTCAGACAACCATTCATCAACCTTGACGCCGTGGGTAGCCAACGACGTCGTGATCGCGGCAACCTCAAGACGCAGCAAGCGTTCGAGCCCGTTCTTCCCGCCGCCCGATTCCTTGATCCGTCGGCGCGACTTCGATGTGTCCACCACGAGCGACAGCAGCACATCGTGACTCATCGCCGACCCGGCCGCAGAGATAAGATCCTGGTACGCAATTTGCCCCCATGAGCTGCGCTCGCCGTCTGCAACGGTGACAGTCCGATCGTAGAAACCCTGAAGCGCTGACGACGGGTACGGCACGGTGTAGTCCTGGACCGCAATGCGTGCGATGTCAGATCGTTGGGCCAGCCCCGCTT
The DNA here is from genome assembly GCF_044749185.1 of Paenarthrobacter sp. NPDC089675. Classification (NCBI taxonomy): domain Bacteria; kingdom Bacillati; phylum Actinomycetota; class Actinomycetes; order Micrococcales; family Micrococcaceae; genus Paenarthrobacter; species Paenarthrobacter sp. NPDC089675. The sequence continues at coordinate 532,307 of NZ_JBIVHM010000002.1, forward strand.
GCACCCTGGACCACGCCTGTGCAGCCCAGGCTTTGTCATCGTCGTCGAGCAGAGCAAACGATCGAGTACTGCAACGGAGCACGACGATGGCTTCCTTGCCCGGGGCGTCGAGGACCACGCATTCCCCACAGGAAAGCGGCTGGACTTTGAGGTTACCCAGGCCCCCAGGCAGCGCAAGCTTTCCTGCTTTGACAGGGCGCTCTGGGCGAGCCAGGTAGCGAGTTTGCCCTAGAACACTCCGTACGAAGAACAGGACGATGAGGCTGCCCCAAATCGGATACGGAATCCGCGAGTACTGCAGCACTCCGACCAGCACCAATGAAATCCACATCGGGGCGGTGACTACGAGGCCGCCGGGACCGCCCGCCGCTGAGGCAATTATCGCTACAAGAACGCCGGTGGCCACCAGCGCGAGCTGATACCACTTCAACCCCATGAAGATTCCACGACGTTCGTACCTGGGAAATTTGACGGGTTCCAGTGCCCGCGATTCATCACTCATTGGACTTGTCCGGTAGTAGAGGCCTGTAAGTGTCCTTGTGCTTGATTGGCGGCAGTTCAGTCGCCGGCAAGGCTGCGTTTGGAGTCCTCACTTCGGGCGCCCGTGGGGTTGGGCGTTGACCGGCGAATGGTGATTTGCCTGTGCCGCCGGAAGTGCGGTTCGTGGGTGCCGAGGGTGTGGAGCCACTTGAGTCAGTGACCACCTGTCCCCTAACGACTGAGGTGCTGGAGTCGGAACGGCCCGACGGAGACCCCTCCAGAAGGGCGACGTCGCCGCCCGAGCGGTGTACCGGCGTCGTGCTTGAAAGACTCCGCGGCAGCGACACGGATGGCGGAAGGGCTCTAGTGGGGATGTCCCGACGGCTCGACGGAACTGGCCGAGAGATTGCGGAACGGGCCATCATGGATGCGATCGTTAGTCGCCCGCCGAGTTGCCGACTGAGTTGTCGCGAGGCAACGCTGTTGCTCCTCGACAGAACGTGACCGCCGCCCGCGGTTTGAGCAGCTGCGGCCAGTTCCCCACCAGCGAAGCTGACGAGACGAAGCGCCATCAATGGTGCTCCACAGGCCAGGACCATCCCGACCGTTCCGGCGGCCAGCCCAGCAAAGGACTTCGAATCGGCAAACAGCTTGATGGCGGTTGCCAGGACAGTCGCAGCCAGAGGTTTTGCAAGGAGAAGGGCGACGACGATTTCACACCAGCGCCCGGCCCACACCTTGGATTTCTCCCAGGGAAGCATCATGAGGGCGACGGGCGCCACTGCGGCAAGGACAGCCAGCGCGAACGTCCGGAAAATCATCGAGCACATGAGGACGAACGCCAAGATCCACACCACGATGACAGCCATGACCGTGACAATGGCTCCGCCTACGGCACCGCCCTGGTTGCCGGGCGCGAGGGAGACAACGTTCCATTCTCGGTCGGAACCAGCCGTTGCTCGTTCGAAGCCGAACAGGCGCATGAACACGACGTAGGGGTCGGTGCCGATCGATTCGAGGAGCGCTGCCGAGGCCTGGTCGCTGGCCCGGGTGAGCTGACGGACAACGTACACGGCCACAGCCACGAGCGGCACCGCGGCCGCTCCCCCGATCAGAGCCCTTAGGAGTCTGCGCGGTTGCTGACTGAGCAGTCCAGACAGGAGCTGGATGATCATCACCACTACGAGCGGTGTCATCATGACGATGACCCACCAATTGGTTAGTCCCCCGATTGCGGTCCACTGGGAGTCGTCGACTTCCGACACGGTGAACGCGCCCGTAATGAAGCCCCACATCCAAGATGCAATGTTCTGAAGGACGTTGGCGAAGATGGATGTGATGGAGCCTTGGATGCCGTCGTTCGCTTGGGAAACGAGGCCGCATCCTGGTGGCCACCAGCCATTGAGGTCGCAGTCGACTGGCATGGCTGCTCAGAAGCCCAGCGGGAATGCCGTCTGCGACCAGAGGATGTAGCCGTTGATCCCTCCGAGAATGGCCGCAACCGGGCCAGTCCACAACAGGATCACGCCACCGCCGGAGGCGAGCCGCGAGGACTGGCTCAGCTTGCCGGCCAATAGCATCGCGGCTCCGATGATCGCCACGATGGCGATGACGATGAAGGCGCCGACGAGGATGCCCCCGCCGATCTGCTTCAACGACTCAAGAAAAGGGAAATTCGCGTTTGGTGTGATCCCAGGATCCACCGCTGCCAGAAACATCTGGTGCTCCATCCAGTCGTCTTCCTATGGGATGAGCTGGTTAGGCTCACGACTTCATGGACCTTCCGCGGCGGAGCAACATGACGACCCGTCACTTCCACGCCGATCCAGTGGCAATGGGTTCAAATCCCACCGTCACCGCCAATGAGAAAGGCTCTGTTTCCCCGTTTTTATGAGGGAGGCAGGGCCTTTTGCTTTACTCGGATCAGGAGCTTGCCCTCATTTTGCCCACACTTGACTGTGAAACGGCGTTATCCAGGGCGTCAGAAACAGAAATAAAATCGCCGTCAAACAGGTCCGCGTACACGTCCAGAGTCATTGCAGCGGAGCTGCGACCGAGCAAACTTAGATGGTGCCCGCTCCCACCAGGAGACACCAAGTCCTCGCGCCCCTTACCCTCACTGGACTGCTAATTGCGCGGCCAAGAACCGCGGGAAGGGCACAGCCCTCCGCTTGTGATTCTTAGGCGTCCCCACCTCGGTCACAGAATCAACCTGCACTGCATTTTCCGGGGTCAGAAAACGCCGCCTAAGCATGTCTAAGTGCTTTACCCGTAGCCCCGTAGCTTCACCCCATCGTTGGCCGCAATAAGCCTTCGTGAGGACCAACACCGGGTACTTGCTAGCGTCGGCTAGCAAGTCGACTTGCTCATGGTTGAGGTAGACGTGCGCTTTCTTGACCTTCCGCCGCAATGTCACTCCCCTCGCCGGATTGCTCAGGGCTCCGCGATCCGCTACAGCATCATCGAGTATCGCAGCCAAGACCCCATACGCGCGAATGACCAAAGCGCGCGATTCTAAATAACTGCACACCTAGTTGCATCATGACTGATTTAGTCGCTCCGTCCAGCACAGCCAGGTTTCACCGCGGTACTATCCACCAATGACTCTCGAAAACGGTGAACAATCGCTTGTATCCCAACAACCTATCCAAGACAGGATCGAGGAGGGCACCAAGGTCTTTGGCGCGGCTGTCCTTTCGGCTGTACCCCTAGTGGGGGGCTCATTGGCAAGCGCATTCACAGGTTCCTTGGCAATAACCGATCGGCATACGCAGGAAAGGTGGCTCGGCCTTCTAGCCCAGCGTGTTGACGAACTTTCGCGGCGTTCCTCCCTGGAGTGGGAGGAAATCGTTGGTGATGCGAAATTCGCGTCTGCTGTCGTGAAAGCCCTGAGGATAGCTAGAGAAACTACCAACGAGCAAAAGCATAATCTTTTGGTGAACGCTGCGTGCAATAGCGGATCTTGGGCCGGGGATGCAGAGGCTGTTACAACTTTCTTCACTCGTCTCCTTGAACGGTACGAACCCGAACATGTTCTCGTTCTGAGAGCGTGCCATGATCCAAACGATTTCTTAGTTACACATTCTGAAAACGTGGGAAACGGACAGCTCCACTGGATATTTGCGAACATCATTTACAAAGGCACGGTGGAGTGGGAGCCACTAGCAAGGGTTGTACTACAGGACCTTCACCAGGACGGCCTGATAACTGACTCAGTCGGGCTTGGATATGACCTGAATGATGCGCCTCATCGCTTGAGTACACCTTTCGCCGCTAGCTTCTTGAGGTTCTGCTCGGAACCGTTTGCGCGGGGTACTGATGACAAAACCTAGAGAGATTGGCTTTTCTCACTCCCGATTCGGCCGAGAATATTTGCCATGCCCTCACCTATGCTTATGCATCACTTAGGCTTGGGGCCTTCTGCTTTTTAGGAGGCGTTGTGCATGAACTCATCATGCAAGCCATGGATTAGGCGCGCAATAGCGTCTCTAGATGCCTGATCGGCACCGTCACCAAGGGGGCCTAACCTGCACGCGGTGCTTATAGCTCAGTGAGACTTTGGCGTGAGCTTCGTTACGCCAGTCATTATCAAAGTCAGGCGGAGCCCTCAGAAGTTCGAGCCCTTGGATATACAAGACGCGAATACCTAGTCCAGCGGCCGCAGCCGCGGGTTTCTGGAGGGAGGCATATCGCAGCCATGGCGCGCATAGAGGGTTTGGCATGCTCTTCGGCGTTGGCCTGTAACCTGCCAAGGGACCACGTCGTGTCCGGTCGATCGGAAATGGCGGAGATTGCTGCTCAGCGGGCGGCTCTCCCCGCCCGCTGAGCAATGATCGGAGCGCTGGATCCCTAGGACTCCGCGGACCTCCAAGTAAGGAAGCACCCCGTGGAAGACCGACCACGGGGTGCTCCGTGCACAATGAATGTGAGGCCTACTGAGCGCAGACGGCACCGAACGCATTGAGGAGTGCGTGGCCCGCGTCCGAGTCGTCGCGCACGTACCGGCACCAGCAGCCGCTGGTACCAGGCCGCGCGCTTCGGGAGAAGCGCGGCCATGTCTCAGTGGGCGGCGTGGATAAGGACGTCGACTTCGCGTTCCTCGCCGACGACGCCGTCATCGAAGAGGTCGACGCGGGCTACAGGGCCAAGTACCGCAACAGCCCCTACCTTCAGCCCATCTTCGGCATTGGCCCCCACGCGGCGGCGGTGCGGCTGGTGCCCAGGGTTGAGGACAGGCGGGAAGAACGCCGGGAGGATCCACTTGGTCGACACAGGCACTGAATTGGACTCGCAGCACTACAATCGCGCCGACTAGCGTGGACGATCGGGCCCGGGGTGGAATCGGTCCCGTCACATAATCTGCGCACACGAATCGGAAGCGCTCGAGCCCGCCATTGCCAGCGCCGACCTTTGACGACAGCAGCAAAGGAAGCGACATGACAAATAGCGACTTCTATCAGATCTCCCCGCTCGGGGGCAGAACGACGCATATGCCCAACACTTCATCGGGCAGAGCTACCTCGCCCCGCTCACGACCGCAGAGAACGTTACCGTCGGAAACGTGACCTTCTAGCCGGGCTGCCGCAACAGTTGGCACATCCACCGTGGCACCGGCGGATGCGGCGACCCGTTCCTGCTGTGCACCGCGGGAGCGGTTGTACCAGGCCGAAGGCCAAGAGCCCGTCAGCCTCGAACCGGGAACGGTAATCCGGATCCCGGCCGGCACCAAGCACTGGTTGTCGCGAAAGCCGACTCGTGGTTCTCCCACCTGCACTCATCACGCCCGGCGAAGGCGTCCGCAACGAATGTCTTGAGCCCGTCACCGACGAGGATTACGACGAACTACCGGAGAACGGAGAAACGCATGACCATCCTCCATGGGACCTGGCCTGGAGGCTGATGCAACCACACGACGCAAAGTTAGGACCGGACTCAAATCTGCAGGCCCTCTCAAGGTTCCTTCAAGTAAGGCAGCCGCCCCATTCAGCTCGAAAAGCATGTCGCTGATCGTCGCCTAGCTCGACGGCAGGCCGAGCCTATCGAAGAACGCCCTGTTCCGCTCTGTGGCAGCATTGACGAGACCGTCAAAGCTTATGACTTCAAGGTAAGCCTTGTAGGGCTCGATGTAGCCGAAGTACCCGAGCCCGTCATGTGTCTTGGTCAAGCCCGACAGCTTGCACATGCGCTCCATCGTCGGCGTCAGGTCCGCGATGACGTAGCAGAAAGCCGGCGGCTCCTGCGCGCTCGACGGGATCGGTCGCCCGGTTGCAGTCGCAGCCTTGCCCTCACGGACGCGCGCGACGTAGTCAAGGCACTGTGCGATGGGGTTCTTATCTTCCGCCGTCGCATCATTGCGCATGGGTCGCTTGAGCTCGACGACAACGATCGACTGCAGCGGCAGCTTCTGCCCTTCGGACGCGAGCACGGGCAAGTCCGGCTCGAGCACGCGGGTTGCCAGAATGTCTGGTCTGTTCGTCGAGGCATCGTCCGTGATGGGCATATTCTTGAGCGTCTTGTCGGACGCAAGATAGTCGTGGAAGACGAGTCGCTCGTCGAGGATCCAGAGGTTTGACGCGTCGACCCCGACCTCGTTCGAGTCCTGCCGCATCGGGAAGAGCAGCTCATGTATACGGTCCTCGCGGGCGTACTTACCGTTGACGTCCGACTCGATGAGTTTCGCGAGGATGTCGAGGGTCGTTCGTCGTCGGGCGACGTAGTTCGCCAGGTCGGACTGGTTGAACTCCTTCACCGTCTCGAGGTACTTGGCTAGGCGCTCGTCGTAGTCTTCGGGCTTATCACCGCTCGAAGCCGCGAATACGGCCTGGCCCTCTGCCAGCAAATCGGTTTCGATCCTCTGGGCATGCTTGTGCAGCTCCATCTCCAGGTCGGCGTCCTTCGTCGACGGGTCCACGACGATCCCGGCTGATTCGATGCGCTTCATGAGCGGGCGGTACTTGGGACCCTTGGTGCTCACGTAATGGTGGATCCGCTCCTTGCTTGCGACCCGTGCCGATGCCAGAGGCCCAGCCAGCGCCTTCGAGACCGCCTGCAGGACGCCTGTACGGATGTCATTAAGCGTCGGCTCGTCGATCAGGGCGTCGCCCGCCATTCGTTCCGGCAGGTCGAAGTCCGTGCGGTCGGCCCTAACGTGGTCGTTGAGGTAGGTCGAGGACAAGTAGCAGACGTAGGTGAACTCGTTTGAGGTGCCGTCTTGCATGCGCGCGTAGAGGCCCGGCAGCTTCCCGGCGATGCTCTCGACTTTCACGACCCGGTTCGCGGCGCACCAGTGCAGGCGCGGCGTCGCGTTGCGGGCAGACGTCTTGAGGCGGAGGTTGAGCATCTCGAACTTCTGGCCCTTTACCTCGAACGACGCTGCAGTTTCGGAGTGCCCAAGCTCTTCGACAAAGTCCTTGAGCGAGAACGTCTCATCGCCGTCAGACACGAACACGTCGGGAGCGCCACCGTCGCGGAGAAAGTACCAGATGCAGTGCTCGAAGATTTCGCGCGCGATGGCCTCAACCGTCTTCGCCGCGCTCTGCTGGTACGGCTTCTTGAAGCCGTCGAGACACACAGAGCTACCGGCATCGGTCAGTCCATCGGGCGCGTCGTCGCGCACAACGTCCTGACGGACCGAGAACCTGAACTGACGTCCCGCAAGAGTCCCACCCTCGTAGTAGGCGCTGCGCACCTCGACGCGGTCGAACGCCACAAGCCAGAGGAGTCGGCCCACGCCGCGGCAGCCGATACCGGCTTTGTAGTCGCTGTCGAGCGTCTCGAAGGACGCCATATTGTCGGGCGTGAACCCGATGCCGTTGTCCTCTACGGTGAAGCCGGTGATGATCTTGAGCGGTGCGCGGCCAGAAGAGCCCGCGCCAAGGTCGAACGCGTCCTGCCGCTCCCGGTGGATCCGGACGGTGAGACGCCCTCGGCCAGCAGCATCGTCGGGGAACCGCGCGTCGATCGCCTGGATACTGTTAACGACCGCCTCGTGGAGCGGGAGAAGCGCATGGGTCTTCGGCAGTGTCGTGTTCCGCACCCGCCCTGCCAGCGAGGTCTTCAGCGCCATAGTCGCTCCTCCGTTCGTTCGATGTTATGGACAGTAGCAGCGACCACTGACGTTGAGCCTGGTAAAGCCTCGTTGCGACAGCCGTGCAGCGAGATCCTCTGGACCAGCCTATGTCGGCGCGCAGGGGGGCAAAATGAAAAGCTGAAGTACGCCAAGGGGGCGGCGACGGCCAAAGCCGAACACGTCATCCACACCGAGCCACGGTGCTTCACCAGAAACGGAGAGTAAGGCGAAGCCCAACAGGGTCTACCCGGTCAGACAGGTCAGCACAGGCCCCGAGACCGTCCAAAAAGGTCGGGATTGGAGGGCCTTCGACACAAACGATGAGGAAGTCTGCGCATGAATGGACACCAAGTGGTCGGGTACTTGCTCGTCAGCGCGGTTGACCAGAACGAGGCGCGGCAGGTCGAGGCTATCGGAGAGGTTGACCGGCCGTTTCATGCTCACGATCCTCGCCGCGGTCGTAGCTAGAGCGGGCAACGGTCAAGGAACGCCTGGCGAAGGCATCGCCATGCCAGGTGAAGGGGGTGTGCCGGCGGAGCGGAGAACTCACCGACGGCCGAATCTTCACCGCGCGCGAACTGATGCCCGCGGTGTCCCCAGGTCGCGGTGGCTCGGGCGCTCGGCGTCAGTCGGCAGACCCTGTACAGCGCTTTGAACGGCCAGGGCGCTACGAATCAATTTCTCCTACCGCCGCACGCCGGCAGGATTCTGAGGTGACGTAGACTCAGACCATCGTGATCAGCCGGTCGCCGTCCCGCGCGGGCTGATTTCCTTTGCCACTGAAGGCTCCCCGTTCTCGGCAGGGCTGCTCTCAGTTCTTCGACTGGTTCGGGACGAGGTGGTGCGGACCGACGAATCCGACGTGAACCTTCTTGGTCGCGCCGCCCGTGTCGTCGTAGAAATAGACTCGCGGGGCGAGGCTGCCGCCACCCTCGGAGATCTTCAGGTGCGCAAGCATCGTGGTCTCGCCCGAGGGATCCACTGCCTGGTCGACTTCGAAGTCACGCGTGCCCTTGAACTTTCCGCCCGTCTGAACGCCCTCGCTCTCGCTCATCGACAGCTTCTTAGTCGAGGCTGGCCAGCCGAGCAAGGGGCCCGAGGCACACCATTCCCAAAACCCGCCCTTGTCCCAGCCGTCGGCCCGCTCCTGGGCGTAGGCCGCGAGGGCGCGCAATCCGCGCCACGTCTTGTTGCCCCAGTTGTAAGCCTCGGGCGCGGTGTCGATGTCCTCAAGCTCACGAACCGCCGACTCCGGCAGAGCGAGCCACTCGGAAAGGTACATCTGGGCCGCCATCACGGCTTCCGAGGCGTACTGCACCTCGTCCGGTACCGACGCCCCATCGGCGTGCTGCGTCCCCCAGAGGACATCAGCCAGTCCGAGTCTGATCAGCTCGTCCTTGAGCCTTGCCAGATGGCCATTGGCGCTTGCCAGCTCCTTCTCCAGCGAGCTCTGCTCGTCACGAGCCAACTCGAGCTCGAACTCCCAGTGATCCTGGGCATCCGCCAGCTCCTTCGCCGGGATCATCCCGTCAAGTCCGTGCGCCGGCGGGCCGCTCTGCACGCCGAAGACACGGAAGACGTCGGGCACGCGACGCCTGGTGGAGAGCTGCGCGACGGAATAGACAATGCGGTCGACTGTACCTCCCCGCGACTCTTCGAACCGCGTCCGGAGGTAGTAGCGGTGACGCCATCCCTCAGCGTCGCTGGCGACGTTGCCGGGCGCGTACACCCGAACTCCGCCGTCCCAGATCGCGAGGGAGCCGAATTCGTTCCTGAAGGCTGCGACGGCATTGCGGTCGAGCGTGATAACCGTGGCGACGCCCTCGGCGCGCGCGGCAAGGCTCCCCGCTACGCGCAACCACGATCCATCATTTTCGCCGTTCGGCTCGGAGCAGACGATGACAGGAAGGGTCCGGTCGGGCTTTGCGAGCATCTCGGCCAGGATGTCGATCCCGTTCGAGGGCACGGGAAGGGGTTCGGTGAGAATTGGGCTCGCGCCGAGGTGGGGCTTCTCGAAGGCGGTCAGCAGGTCGTGCACGATCTTCGGCCGCCCCACTGTGACCCGGCGGGCGAGGTCGTCGGATGACATACTCAATTCGACGAGGGCATAGACCCCGGTCCCGTCGGCCACGACCCGGATCACGGTCGTCCAGTCGGTCGGGTCTTCGGGAAGCTCGTCCGTCACGGAGGCTTCGAAGGCTTCCGGGCCGATCGACCGGAGCAAGACATCACGGTGCCGGCCTTGGGAGACGTCGAACTCGGAGCGCCCCTCGACCAGGGGCACCGGCTCGGAGGTCTCCTGAATCCACCCTGAAACCAAGGTCTTGAGCAGTTCGACCCCCGCCTGAGGATCCGGTCCCGAGGTGTCCGCCCACACCGCTCTATAGAGAACACTCATGCCGCCGACACTCCCGTTTCTGATCGAGAAGCGCCCGGTCGGCTTCTCTTCATTTATGAAATGACTCTATATCCCTGAGATGACACCATTGAGTCTTGGAAGGCATCGGGCCAACGTCTCCTGGTGAAGTGGAGAACTACTCGACGGAGTAGACAATGCGGTCGACCGCGCCTGCCGGCGATTCACTGATCCTCTAAGGTGGAAGATTTGAGCACTCTTAACAAATACCCATATCTATGTAACTGACGTCGATCCAGGATTTCGCGCAAGTCTGCGACGACGTTGCGTGGAGTCACGGGCAAGCTTCACGTCAATGACGAAATCACGAACCGCGATTGCCAGCCGGTGTCCAGCAGCGAAAACGAAAACCTACACGTTCCTTCGCATAACACTAAGTGGCTGCCGACAGCTCTCATCGGGCTTTCCCACGGATGTAATCTGCGCGAACCTACAGCAAGGAAGGCTACGATGGCAGGGAGGGGGAATGGATTCGAAGATGAACGATCGCAAAGTGGCTCGCAAGACAAGTCAAGAGTCTCGAATGACGCTGTATCGACTGACTGGATTAAGATCTCTAAAAGACGCCATCCGCGAGAAGTATCTGGACTCCGATGGCTTCACTGAACAGAGCGTCACAGTGGGAGATCGAGCTGCACTGCTCATCACAGGAAAGACGGATGAACGCGACCCCGGGTGGAGCAAAGTACTCGCCGGAATCAGCGGTAAGCCCGTCGCCCTGAAAAACTCCGTGGCTGCTGCCGCCCTCATTATCGAAGACCGTCGAGACCCTGAGCCATCGAGTACTGATAATCATCCCTCTGCCGGATCCATTAGGGAGGAAGGACGCCAAGCGTGGGCGCTAACGTTTGGAATGGGGTTTCAACTGCTTGATCAGCGTCACGTTGACAATGGTTTCGGTCAGCGAATAGCTGTCCGTTGCGCGGACCCCCTGGGGCTAAACTCCATCAGCAAGACGACGCTCGATGAGCGTCCTCGTATCGAGCGATCAACCATTCCTTCGGGTGCACCGCTACGAAGCTTCGGTTTCCAAGACCTGGGCGATCTTGCCACCCGCCTCGTTGTCGACGGACGAGTTGACGGCATCGGAACTACAACCAAAGCCGTCAAACTTCGCGGTGCAGATGCACTGAGCCTACCCCTGTCCAAGGGAGCCGATCGCCTCATAAGCGACCTCGACCAAATCAAGGCGGCTTTGGCGAAAAAGCCTGCTACGGAAGAACTTGCTGCGCTCGAACAACTTGCGCAGGTTAAGGACAAGAACCAGATTGCAGAACTCGATGCAAAACTTCTGGATGCGATCGGTGCGGATGATAGCCCCTTGCTGGCTTTGTCGTTCCCCCACGAGCTCATTGATGAGTACGGAACTGTGGGAGCGCACAAACTCTCAGGTACTCGCGAACGCAATACGCGCGACTACCTTCCGACGCTTCAAGACATACTCGAACCTGTCAGGGAAGTTGTTAAAGCCGAGCGGCTACGGAAACTTGATCGCTTGGCGGTTCTTCTGTTCGAAAACGCCGACGACGACGCTCCTAGCAGTCCGAAGATCCCGGCCAAGAAGTGGTTGGCATTCCAGACGGAATTGGGCGATAGAAGATACTTCCTGCACAACGGTCGTTGGTTCCAGATGGACCGAATTTATGCGGATGTTGTAAAACGTCGAACCCGAGCAATTTTCGACCGAGGACCCTACCTGAACAAGCTGCCTGATTGGGAGTTGGTAGAGGTTCCCGGAGCCGAAAAGGAACAGAAAAAGCGTAATGCGGAGCTCTATTACAACCAAAAACTAGCGCAGTCGCTGGGCGGGTTGTGTCTTGATCAAAAGCTTGTTACAAGTGAAATCCATAAGCACGGCATTGAAGCTTGCGACGTGCTCCTCAACGATGGAACCTTTATCCACGTAAAGCATGTAGATGCTTCGTCCCCAGCGAGTCACCTGCTCGCTCAAGCGCTAGTATCGACGGAGGTTCTCAGCTACGACAAGACCGCACAAAGCAACCTCGCTGCTCGTATCTCAGAACAAGGGGGAGACCCCGACAAGTTCCAGCTCAAGCCCGCACGAGTGGTGATCATCATGGCGCGGGAAGGAAAGCCACTAAACGCCGACTCGCTTTTCACATTCACGCAGGTGAACCTATCTCGGCAGGTCGCCCAACTCGAGCAGCAACATGTCGACGTATTCATCGCGCCGATTTTGCGAACTCGGCAGGTGCCCCCCAACGAATGAAGCTGTTGGTAAGAGCCACGAAGCCCTTGGGATATAAGTTCCTGCCGTCGGATATGAGTTACAAATCTGAGTTAGGTACAGTCACGACCAGGAGGGAGCCTTGCTGAGCAGGACGAGTCTCTCAAACATCTGGTTACCTATTAGGTCCGCCGCACGGTATGCACTGGCAGGCGCGTTGGGGACAAAGGCCCCCTACTGGATGTTAGTGCGCTTCACAAGTCCTGCACAGGGGCGTGGGATTTGCTTCCGATACGCAACACGACGGTGAGCCTTGTATTGCCAGGCTACCGGCAAAGTTTCATCCACGCCTATTTCCCTAGCAGGTCAAAATACGCTGCACCGGGATTCCAAGCGATTGGATGGAGCAAAGTCCCAGCAGCCGGATTCAGTGCGCTGTACATCATTCCGTTGCCAGCGTAGATCCCCACGTGTCCCCAGTTGTACGGTCCCTGCGGGTTCTGCACCACTAGATCGCCAATCTGCGGGATATCCGTCATCCGCCCCACCCGCCATTGCTCTACGCGGGGCAGCTCGATGCCAACCTGTCGATAGATCCACTGAACGAACCCAGAACAGTCCCACGCCTTGAACGCCGTGCCGCCCCAAACGTACCCGCCACCGACCCCCATCTTGGTGAAGCGAAGAATTTCCTGCCGGATCTGGCTTAATCCTTCAGCTGGGACAACGTCAGAGTCCGCGGCGGGAACGTCCGCGCACACACGAGCGGGCGCAACCCCGCTAAGGGCATCCACGATCGCGGACGCTTGCGGTTCCCATCGGTCGTACAGTTCCGGAAATGCCGAGACCTGCACCGCCTGTGCAGCCTGTCCTTTACTCAAGGAAGCCCAACCGGGGATATCCAACAACCCCCGAGGGCTTCCGTGATTCGGCCCCGACGTCCCTCCATAAAAAGCTCTAGCGTTATAGGTAACATCCATCAATTCCTGGACACTCCCCCACCCAGCGGCAGGGCGCTGCTGAGCCGATCCGACAGAATCGTGATCACTGCCGACTCCATCGTGCGGGTAGTTGAAGGAATCGGGGACGTTGGTATTGGCAAGAATCCGGAGCCTGGACTCTTGCAAAGACATCATGATGGCGATGACAAGTGCCTCTCGAGGCAAGCCGAGTCCTTTGCCGACCGAGACGTACCCCTTGGCGACATTCACCTGGGCCGCCGACAGGCCGGCGACTCCAACTCCGGTCGGCAGGTCGAGCACTTCGGTGTCGCCACGAGCACCAGCCTCAGCGCCAGAGACACAGGCGACAGACACCGTCGGACGATCCCCCACCAAAACAACCGCCACCGCGCTGGCAACGACAGCAAACGCGAGCGCGACCACCGCCACGAACGCCCCGACCAACCTAAATAAGGTGGGTCGTCGGACGAGAACCACAGCAAACCAGGGATGAGGCATCAGTAAACGATTCGCTCGGATGACGCGTAGAACGCGACCATCACACAACGGTCAGCCGGTGCAGTGGGCGCCGGAGGACAGTTCACCATGACGCTGACCGGCGCGGAGTACGAGTTGGTACTTGCCGAGGTGTGTTCCTCGACAGAAAGCTGCACAGTGCAGACATGTAGCCCTGGCCACGGAGCGGGCCGTTCACGCACCTTGACCAGCTGCTCGTCACACGTCAACGACTCCGACTTCGCCTCACGAAAGGCGCCTTGGCCCGCCAAGGCCACGAAGGATCCAGCGTTTACGCCTGTAGCCTCAAATTGCTGAACGAGTACGGTCCAGGGATTGGAACCGTCCGGAAGCAAAATCCAAAGATCGCGCATCCTGCCGTAGACCTCCGAGTAGGACGAGGTCCTCGTATCCCACGTGTAGATAGCCTCGGCAGCGGCAGAGGCAACTGCGCGGAAATCCGTCGGCCCGGGCAGAGGCGATACAGCCGGCGGCTTAGTCGTTACCGAAGGTTTAGCTGGGGGCCGCGGAGCGGCGGCTGACACGGTCGGCGTAGACGTTGAAGCTACGGGAGGGGCCTCCTGCAGCGCCCCAGCGGCTGGCCCCCTGGACGGCAGCGCGATGAGCAGAGTCAAGGAACCGACCATCAGAATGATCGTCAGTCCAAAGACCCATCGACCTAAACGTGTCCGAACCACGTTGGCCTTGCGAATGCTCATGATCACCACCTCAAAGGCATTGGTTGTCAGCTGCGGAGCAAAGGCATACGCCGATTAGAAGGAGGCCGCCCTGCGGACTACGCGCCAAGCGGTTTGGTAGAGCCGTCGCGCGGTGCCGATCTGCACAGCAACATAGCGATCGGTGACGCCAAGCTCCCGGGCCAGCCGGGCAATCGCTGTTTGCCGTTCCGATCCGTGGATGTCGGGAAGAACTATCGCGTTGGCGACCTCACGCAGGAGGACACTTGGGAGGCACTCAACCGCACGCTGACAGAGTTGGCCAATATCGACAATGCTGCCCGGAGTGACATCGAGTGCCAAACTGACTGTCTTCGCCGTCTGGCGGACGGCCGTCACGGCGTTCCAGCGGCGGCGGTCGTGCTGCGTTGGAAGCGCATATTGGCGAGGCGCGGTAAGGCTTTCAATGGCCATCAGCCACGTCGGTGCCGGCACAGCTTCTCGAGTCAACTGCAAGACCATAACCGCCCACTCATGGTCGATGATCTCTTGGTTTTCGGGATTGTCCTGCGCTATGAGGATTGCTGAGAGGCGTCCCCATGAACCCGAAACCTCGTCGCCCGTGGGGGCGAGCAACAGAGGTAGCGTCTTGTGGTTGAGCTCACGGCGGGTGTGGGCAGCGCAGATGTTCGACGTCACGCCCTGGACCCATGCTTCAAAGGGGACACCAGGCAACGCTCGGTAGCTCCCCCGAGCTACGCCATTCCAGACAGCCACACGGATGTCCTGCAGGACGTCGTCAACATCGCATGACCGTCCGATATGAGCCAAGTGAGAAACGACGTAGCGCCGCACTCCTTCAACCGCTCCCATCATCTGGTCAACGGACACGGACAACATCGGCTCCGGCGGACCAGTAAGGGAGATGTCCACCGTTCCGGGACGTGAATGCAGTTGTTCGGCCTGCTGAATCTTGTCGTTTAGGCTCATCGCCCTCACCGCTTCGAATAGCTACTGTTCTCTAGCGTTCGCCGCGAGGTGGCGGCGTTGATACGGCCGAGCCGACTCAGCCACAAACGAAAGCATCTAATATTTATTGTCAAAGATACTTTAAATATCGTCAAGAGTGCGGTTCTTACTTTTTTCATGTTGTTCGGCAAGAATTGAGCCATGCCACGGATTACGCAGCCTCACGACGACGCCTGGTCACCCGACGTCGAAGCGGCCGTGGCCACGTTCGGAAACAGGGCACGGAACGAAATACTGAGGTTCCTCACGACTTTCGGCCCTGCGACGCGCGGCGACATCGTGGAATCCGTCAGCGCTGGCGAGCCGAGTGTCGCAAAGCATCTGGTCGCCCTGGAGCAGGTTGGGGCGATCGTCGTCGACGTTCCAGCCGGGCGCCGCCACGGACGTTCCCCGCGGTACTCAGCGAATCCCGCTCGCATCAAGGAGCTGCTGGACGCTCACCTTCGCTATGTCCTGGAGGAATAGCTGCAGCCTTTTCCCCATGTGGGTGAAGGTCGATGTCCTTGTTCAGATACTCGGTGATAGCGCGCAGTGTCTCCGGGGAGACATCCCCCAGCGTCCTGACGGCAAATGACTTCACTCGGGCCGCCCTCAACGACTTCACGAACTCCAACTGTGAATCTATGCGCTCGGGAATGTCGCCTTCCACCCCGTTCAACAGATAAGAAGGATCGACGTCGAACATCTCGCAGATAGCGGTGAGCAGCTGAGCATCGCTGACCAGACGTCCAGTTCCATCCTTCATGTAGAACCACCTGGCGCGTGAGATCTTGACACCCCTAGCCTGGAGTCCAGCCTCAACTTCCCTGAAAGTAACCGGCGATCCCCTCTCGGCAACAACGACGTCCAACAGGAGGTTCAATCGCCGCGCGAGCGTTGCCTGCGGTGGCTCGCCGTTGCGGCTAGCGTCTTTCGCCGGCATGCTCCACCTTTCGATCGCTTATCTCCCCATTACTATGGCTCCTTCGCCATCAGTATTCCGCGAGCGCCGTACCGACACAATCAATTGCAGCTTGAATCTGTTGTGCGGATGACTGCAGGCGTATCCTATTGCTGTAGACCCGTCTACACCTGTTCCCCACCCTGAGCCGTGGTTAGCATGTCGACATCCCTTCTGATGAACCGAACACGCACGCAGATACTTCGCTTCTTGATAAGGAGCGGGCCAGCCACCCGTACGGTCTTGGCCTTAGAACTCCGGATCTCCGAGGCCACCATTCGACGCCATCTCAAGCTCCTCGAGTTAGCCGGCCTCGTTCATGAATTGGACGGTGAGCGATTCTCCGCACGGTCCTCACTGATTGAGAGCCAGCTCATCGAGTTGGCCAACCAATACTCAGTGCAAATGCCTCCTACGACTCCGCCACCGCTTGTTCGAGACTGGCGTTAGCCAACGTAAGTCCATGGAACCAGCCCTCAACGGATTGTTCCCACTTATCGGGGTCGAAATTCCACTCGAGGGAGTGGCCCACGGACTCAAACTCCACCAAGCTGACGAGGTCGGGCCGCACCGTCGCAGCCTTCTTGGAAGCTTCGAACGGGGTGGTGTCATCCTTCCTGCCATGGAGGATCAAGATCGGCTTCTTCAGCTCCGACGCCCGCGCCAGCCAATCTAGGGCATCCAGGTGTATCGGTTCGGCGAGGCCGGTCACCCACCGAAGCGCTTTCGACTGAAGGATGATGAACCCCAACTGCACGAGCGGACGTGGCAGCCCGGCGGCCTTGGCGTTCGCGCGCAACGTTGAACGCCAGTCAAAGACGGGGGCGTCGAGAACCATCCCCACTATTCGAGGAGCGTGCGCTGACAGGGCTGCCGCTTGTAGGGCTAACGCCGCGCCCAATGACCACCCGAAGATCACGATGCGCTCAGCGCCTTCGGCAACGGCATAATTGATAGCCGCTTCGACGTCGCGCCACTCGGTTTCGCCGAGTCGGTACCGCTTATCGGACGACGGCGGTGCGTCGCCGTCGTTTCGGAACGAGACAGCCAGCGAGGTCAGTCCCAGACGTCTGGCGACTGGTATGCCTCGAAGACAACCAGCTCTCCTGCCCCCCATTCCGTGGATATGGATCGCCCACGTCCCAGCCCTGTCAGAAGGAGGCGAGTCGAACCTCCAGGCCGGAGCCACGCCGTCGTCGACGGTAATCTCAACGTTTCGGTATGGCAGGCCTAGTTGTCCGGGTTCGGAAAAGACGTAACCACTCCAGATCCCTGCCGCCGCTTGTGCAAGGTTTCCGGAGTCCACGCGCTCCACCACGCGGGTGAGTGAGCCTGTGTCCTCGCTGGTTTCAACCACTGGACCCAAGCACGCATGGCCGGTCCCCTGCGCAAACCATAAGCTGTGTCGTCCAGCAGCCTTGGTGTGGGTGGTTGCCGGCAGTTCAATGAAAAGTTGCCCATCGCTGCCGAGATGCACAGAGCGAATGTAAAGGTCCTCGCGCCGGCTGAATTTGGGTACGACTACTCTGCGCGCAAAGTATGCAGATCCACCGAGACCCGCAAGCAACGCGACCAAACCCATCGTCAGCCCGGCACCGATGGACGGCCGCCTATAAGCCGCCGACACCGTTCTCCCCGTTCTGCTTCCTTCGGTCGTCAATCACCTGGCGTAGCTTCTCCAATGTTTCGGGAGAAATCCCTTGCAGCTGTCTGGCGGCGAAATTGCGCACGCGCGACTCCCGCAAGGCCCGAAGAAGCTCCAACTGCGCATCCACTAACCGCGGAATCTCCCCTGCATCGTCGAGGAGGTAGTCGCGGTCAACCCCGAAGAACTCAGCCAGATTTCTTAGCAGTGCGGCATCGGTAGCCAGTGAACTATCTCCGCTGCGCATGTAAGCCCAACGAGATCGCGATAGAGGGGTTCCCCGCTGACTCATGTGCCTACTGATCTTTGGGTAGGTCAGAGTCTCTGTGCTACCTGCTTCATAGAGATCGAGGAGCAAGTTGAGCTTCCGGGCCAGCTTGGACTGCGGCGTCTCGGAGACGTTGGCACCATCATCCGTCATAGCGCCCGCTCCCCTTTTCCCTTCCGCACCTTTGTTCCAGGGTCAACGGGTCCAGCCAGATAATTCTCGGCAGCACTCAATACTCTAAGCTCGCGGATATCCAAGGAGCTCGCCAATCCTGGCTCAACAAGGAGAGCGTCTTGAACCTCCACGAGCATTCTATGGAGCCTGCGAGCGGGCTCTTGTTGGATTAGCGCGTCGACATCTTGTTGCAGACGAACGTCCTTCCGGGTCCCGGCTGTCTTTTCCCAAACCGATCTGAGCCCGTGAACCAACTCGTTCTCAGTCGCGGCCTCCTTGCGGTGAAGGATGCGACGCGAAACAGGCGGGATGGCCAGACCCGCGCAAAGGAACGCCATGGCAGCAACAGCCGTAGCGTCGTACGCAGGCGATATCGCGTGAATAGCATCGATCTGGCCTTGCAAGTGCAGTGCATCCATGACAAGTACAAGCGTTACAAGCAGAACGGCAAACGCGCAGCCAGTCCCAATGAGCGTGAATGCCACGCGGTAGTAGGGCCTAGACATGCCGGGGCGGAATCGGAAGCACGTAGCTCCGGTGACACTCACCACGTAACCGATGTAGACGAACTGGATCGCTGAGTACAACGCAGCAGGGAACTGGTCGCCGAAATCCAACATGAAACGCGTCGAGGTGCCGCCCGTGCTGATGAAGCTGAAGCTAGCGGTTAGTCCAAGAATCACGACGCCCATGACTACGTCGCCCACCGGGTCTCGTCTCTCCCCAACATCTTCTGGGGTCGCTGCTCGGATAATCGCCTTCGAGAGAAAGTAGATGCCAACGACCATTGAGATATTGGCCAGGAGGTCAATGTAGTTCCGTCCGGCAAATGCCGCGTCAAGTCTCGTGTAGACCGGGTCGATGTTGAGGGTCATTGCCACAGCAATCGTGATGGCCGCAGTCAAAACACTGTGGTCCCGCCGTCGTGTTCCTGGCAATAGGGATATGACGAGAAGCCACATCATGGCCGCGGCGACAACCTGGATCATCCGAATACCTTCTCGAAGGACCTTGGCTCCCTCGCGCTGTTCCTAATCGCTGCGGCGAAGAGGTCCGCGAGTGATTCCGCAGTCGCCTCGAGCTCATCACTAAAGCTGGTACGTGCCAGAACACGACGGACCAAACTTGCCGAAAGGTTCGGGAAAAGAACGCCGACATAATCCACCGGAACGACGAGTTCATCGTGGCGTAGGACCATATGCCCCAGTTCGTGCAGCACGAACTGCTGACGGTGCAGCCCGGACGGGCTGACTGCGTGCAAAATGACTTCGACTTCATCCGTCGAAAGCCATAGTCCGCACACGGACCCGCCGTTCAGAAAGCCGGCGACCTCAATCTCGATGGGACGCTGCCGAACGCCTTCGACCACGTTGACTAGACGTTCCAAGCTCAGGTGGCTCGGAAGCGCAAGTGACCCAAAAGCACTCGCTGCCCGCTCAGCCGGCGAACTTCCTGAGGTATATGAGTTGATGTTCATAGTCATCCCCAGTGGTACGACTTGCCCCGATCGCTATTATCAACGCGCCATTGGAATAGCCACAGATAGTTGCGAGCCCTTAGTCACAATTAGACGCCCACACTCTGGACATGTCCAGAGTGTGCGTTGACTCATAGAAAACCTCCGCGTAGCCGGATACGTTGCCTCATTTGAAAACCTCCGCGTAGCGGCGTGGTTGAGGGATGTTGGTGGCGCGTGCAGGCTGTGCCGTTTTCTATGGAGCTAACGATGGCCCAGCGGCAAGCTGTGACGAAGAAGAAGGCCCTCGCCTACTAGGGCGCTGACCGGACAGTGAAGTCCCGCATCCTGGACGAGCTGCTCGATCGCACTGGCTGGCACCGCGACTATGCCAAGGCCGCCCTCAGGGCCGCTCTGGTGCTGAAGATCGTCAGGCCAATATGGCCCCCCACGACACCTCAGCACTATCGCCTAACCTTTCCATCTCGACGCCAAGGAAAGCGGGTACGGTTCGATCCGCTGCTGCGAATGGTGTATTTGGACTTGCACAGCCGTGGAGTGACCAGCGTCGTCGGACAGACGTTGCTGGGGCAGCCGAAAGCCCATAAGCAGGGTCAGTTTCTCCGAGAGGACCTTCAGCGACGAATTGATCAGGCACATCGCGACTGGTCCGGGCTGGATCCCCGCGACGATCGTGTCCTTACTTCACCGACCTCGCTTTGCGGGAGTCCCAGCAGAGCTTCGGGCACAACGCGAAGATCGACCTGCGGGACATCAGCCAGACCTGGTTGGCCCAGTCCGTGGCCGCCTAGGCCAGTCACGGCGGCCCGCTCAACGTCCCCACGCTCTATTTGGCACAGCACGCCTGGACCCTGATAGACGAAATCCTTACTCTCCGGCACGCCGCCGACCGCGTGGACGGGTGAAGAAACAAGAGAAAAGCATCAACGAACTACGCACCCAGCGGCGCCGGTGGCTCGGAGCGGAGTTCCCCGACGCCGGCCATGTCGACCCGGCGGTTCACGCGGAACTGCGTTCCGCCAACGACGGCTCATGTCCGAAAAGGCAGGGCTCACCACCACCATCAACGATCTTCGACTGCCCATCCACGCCCTCAACACGACCTCGCGGCCGCCCGCGAGGCCCTGGCCAGAAGCTTGCAGAACCGGACCGAACAACGCTGACGCTAATGGCACGACCCAGTAGGGATGACCGCGATTAGCGCGATTCAGGGATTGATAGTCTCGTGACCCATGCCAGCCAGCCGTCTCGAAACGCTATAAATTCGAGGCAAGCTGGTTATGAGACACTGGCCGAGGCCCATCGAGCTTGCACTGCTCTGACGAGATGAGGTCCTGCGAGGATGTGGGCTGCTAACGAAATATCTGGCCTGAGGAATGTGCTCGCATCGGTGGCGACAATTCTTTTACGAGAGTCCAAAGCGTGCGGGTACCCTCAAGGGCTGGCATGATCTCCCCCTGCTGTACGTAGCGAAATGGTTGCGGGTCGTCCTCGGGACGCCACCAACCACTGATAGGCGCGTGGTGTCCGGTGGTGGCCGTCGCGGGGGCGTATGGATTGGGAGTGGCGGTGTTGGTCAAGGTCAGCCGTTCCTTAGCTATTCGAAGAGTTTTGGCTTGCTGGCACAGAGGTCCGCTGCTTGCCGTCGTTGGGGCTCTCGAAATTGTCCGGGTGGGACTGCAGCTGGGGATGAAGTGCAGTTCTCGTCATCCGATAGGTGAGGCGGCCTTCCAGTTCGCGCGGTTCCACCCACACCACGTGACCTTCGGCGGCTTCAAAGAGGGCTCGGTTGTGCTGGTCATCAGCGGCTAGCCAGAGCACGGATGAGTCGGGCGTAGCGTCCTCGACGTACCCGCTGCGGAGGGAAATGTGGTTTTGCCTAATTTCGACGAAGGCGCCGATCAGCTGATTCCAGTTGTTGTGGCGGTAGGCGGTCATGGCATTACTTACCTGTTGGTTGTTTTCAATGTTCGCGGGGGTCCTACATGCCCTTCCCGGCTTGGACGGTTGCTCCGCGGGGAAGGGCATGTGAGCCGGGACTAGAGCTGGGGAACGGCGACTTGTTCTGGCTTGACGATGGACTTCCGGCCCTTGCGGAGGCGGTTTTCGACTGTTACTGCGAGCTGGGACAGGGCGAAGTTGATGGCGATCATTACGGCCGCAACCACGAGAAGAGCCGGAATGTAGTTGGAGTATGCGGATCCGGCCTGCACACCTTGCCGAACCGCTTCGACGTAGGTGATCTGGTAGCCCAGGGCGGTGTCTTTCAGTGCCACGACCAACTGCGAAACGATCGGGGGGAGCATGGCCGTGATGGCCTGAGGGAGCAGGATCATCCGCATCATCTGTCCACCGCTGAAGCCTAACGCCATCGAGGCCTCGCTCTGTCCGCGGGGGAGAGAGTGAACACCTGCACGGACGATTTCTGCGATGACCGCGCCGTTGCACAGGGTCAGGCCGGTGACGACTGCTGCCATCGCCATCTGGGTTGAGGGGAACAGCGAGTAGTTGGCGAACACCTGAAAGCAGAAGATCATGAGGATGAGCAGCGGCATGGCGCGGAAGAATTCCACGACCGCGCCGCAGCTGTAGCTGAGTAATTTGATCTGGGACATGCGCCCGACGCCGAGAAGAATGCCGAGGACGGTAGCCAGGACAACGGCTAGGCCTGCTGCCTGCAGAGTGCCTTGGATCCCTGGCAGCAGATAGGTGCGCCACATATCTGCGCTGAGGAACGGCTGCCACTTTTCCGGTGCGAGCTGGCCTTTATCGTTTAGCGCGGTCACCACCCAGAAGATGCCACCTGCGATGCCGGCGAGGCAGAATCCACTGATGATGACGTT
The DNA here is from genome assembly GCF_044749185.1 of Paenarthrobacter sp. NPDC089675. NCBI lineage: Bacteria > Bacillati > Actinomycetota > Actinomycetes > Micrococcales > Micrococcaceae > Paenarthrobacter > Paenarthrobacter sp. NPDC089675. Next base: position 554,970 of record NZ_JBIVHM010000002.1, read on the forward strand.
CAACGCCTTACCGCGGGGACCGGGCGCGTCGTACAGAGTTTTAAGTGCGGGTTGCGTGCTCATTTTTGTACCGCCATTTTCTTGCTGAGGAAGCCAAAGACAGCGCCGGTGGGGATGGTCAGGCACATGAATCCGAAGGCGAAGATGAGCCCGACAATGATGAGGGCCGAGGTGTTTTCGATGACTTCTTTCATGAGCAACGACGCCTCTGCGACGCCGATGACGGACGCCACCGTGGTGTTTTTTATGAGTGCGATCATGATGCTGCCCAGTGGGGCGATCACGGAACGGAATGCTTGGGGCAGGACGATGTACCGCAGCCCTTGGGTAAAGCCCAGACCAAGGGAACGGGCCGCTTCGGATTGACCGATCGCGACGGTGTTCACGCCCGCACGGAGCGCTTCGCAGACAAACGTGGCCGTGTAGGTGCTGAAGGCCAGGACCGCCAGGCGGAAGGAGCTGTCCGTGATGGAGGTGGGCGAGTTGGGGTCAACGAGGGTGATGCCGAGCTGCTGGGCGAGCCCGAAGGAGGCAAACAGCACCACCAGTGTCAGGGGCGTGTTCCTGACGATGTTGACGTAGCCGGTGGCCAAGGTTCGCAGTGCCCATACCGGGGATACGCGCATTCCGGCGAGGATGGTGCCGACTGCGAGCGCCCCCACGGCCGAGAGCCCGGCGAGCTGGATCGTGCGTATGAACGCGGTGATCAGCTGGTCACCATATTCTGTGAGTATTTCCATGGGTTAACTTTCGGATTCCGTAGGGGCGGCTCTGTGGGCCTTAGTACCGGTTGACGGTCGGGGCCGCAGGCATCTCGTAGCCGGAGGGGCCGAGGTTCTTCTCGAACGCCTTGGCCCAGGAACCGTCCTTGATCATTTCCTCGATGGCGTCGTTGATCTTGTTGCGGCCCTCGGTGTCGTCCTTTTTGACGCCGATGCCGTAGGAGTCCTTGGTGAACGGCTTGCCAACGACCTTGAGCTTGCCCTGGTTGACGGCGGCGTAGCCGGCCAGAACACTGTCATCGGTGGTCATCGCGTCGATGGCCCCGGCTTTGAGCGCCTCCACACACGCGGAGTTGGTGTCGTATTCCTGGAGCTGGACGTCCTTGGCGTAATTCTTCTTGATGTTCTGGGCAGGTGCGGAACCGGCCACCGAGCAGAGCTTCTTGCCGCCGGTCAGGGATTCGGGGCCGGTGATCGCGGTTTCATCTGCACGGACCAGCAGGGACTGGCCGACGGTGAGGTATGGGCCGGCGAAGCCGACCTTTTCCTTGCGCGCGTCGTTGATCGTGTACGCGGCCACGACATAGTCCACCTGGCCGTTCTGGATCAGGTTTTCACGCTGCGGCGTGGGGGCTTCCAGCCAGGTGATTTTGGATTCGCCTACGCCGAGCTTGCTGGCGACGTATTTGGCGACGTCGACGTCGAAGCCGCTGAAGGAGCCATCCGGGTTCTTCATGCTGATGCCGGGGCGGTCGAAGGCGATGCCGACGGTCAGGCCGTCTTCGGCACTGGCCGTGAGGCCTTTGGCGCCCGCGCCTGCTTGCGCGCCGCAGCCGGTGGCGGCGAGAACGACGGCAAGGGCAGGAACTGCGATAAGTGCTTTGAGCTTTTTCATGGGGAACACTCTTCTTTTGGGAGGTTTGAGGGGGCTAGTGGCTGAGGATTTTGCTCAGGAAGTCCTGGGCACGGGGCGTGGCGGGGTTCGAGAAGAACTCGTTGGGGGTGGTGTCTTCGAGGATCTGGCCGTCCGCCATGAAGACCACCCGGTCGGCGGCCCGGCGTGCGAATCCCATCTCGTGGGTGACAACGAGCATGGTCATGCCACCTCGGGCCAGGGATGACATGACTTCGAGGACTTCGGTGACCATCTCCGGGTCCAGTGCCGAGGTTGGTTCGTCGAAGAGCATGACTTTGGGTTCCATAGCCAGGGCACGGGCGATGGCTACGCGCTGTTGCTGGCCGCCGGAGAGCTGGGCCGGCAGCTTGTCTGCCTGGTTGGCGATGCCGACCCGTTCCAGCAGGACCATCGCACGGTCCCGGGCTTCAATCTTGGAGAGCCTGCGCACTTTTTGGGGAGCGAGCATTACGTTCTCGAGGATTGTTTTGTGTGCGAAGAGGTTGAATGACTGGAACACCATGCCGACGTCCGCCCGGTAGCGGGTCAGGGCTTTGCCCTCGGCGGGCAGGGCCTGGCCGTCGACGGCGATGGTTCCGGTATCGGTAGTTTCCAGCCTGTTGATGGTGCGGCAGAGCGTTGACTTGCCCGAGCCGGAGGGGCCGAGGACGACGACGACCTGACCACGGGTTACTTCGAGGTTGATGTCGCGGAGGACATGGAGGGGGCCGAAGTGTTTGTTCACGCCTTTCATGGAAATCATGGTCGTCGTGGTGGACGTGCCGCCATCCGGGATCAGGGCTTTTGCTGGGTTCTGGGAGGGAGCCATGGTTACCATCCGTAGCGTTGAAGTGTCGGGATGAGGCCGAGGAGCTCTGCGGTGGAGGCGCCTTCGTCGAGGATCCGGCGCCGGTACTCCTCTTCCTTGGCTTCTCGGGCTTCTGCGCTTGCAAGGGAGTCAAGGACGTCAGCGGCCTTGACGACGACGAGCCCGTCGCGGTCACCGATGATGACGTCGCCGTGGTCTACCACTGTCCCAGCGAGGTTGATGGTCCCGCCGATTTGGCCTGGGTCGACCTTGGTGGTTCCGCGGATTGAGATGCCGCGGGAGAAGACCGGGAAGCCGGCGTTGATTATGGCTTCGGAGTCACGGACGGAACCGTCAATGACAAGTCCTGCGATGCCGGCCTGCTGTGCGGCCAGGGTCAGGACGTCGCCCCAGGGGCCGGCATCGGTGAATCCCTTGGCGTCCACAACCAGGACGTCGCCGGGTCGAGCCATCAGTACCGCCTGGTGGAACATGAGGTTATCCCCCGGTGTGGTGCTCACAGTGAGGGCGGTGCCCACCAGCTTCATCCCGGGGTCCAGGGGCCTGAGTTCGGAAGCAATGGATCCGCGCTGGCCCTGGGCTTCGTAGACGGTCGCGGTGCCGAGTTTCAGCAGCCGCTGCAGGTCTTCGTCGGTGAGGTCTGAAGGCTTGGTCTTTGGTTGGCTGGCGTGTTCTTTGGTGTGGGTCATTTGGATCGGCGTGACGCCTGGTCTCCTTCGGAATTGCTGTGTTGGCCGGGGGCCTGCGGAAGACGGGAGGCTGCGGTAGCCATCCCTGTCCGGGGAGAGAGGCTGGCCGGTGCCGAATGGCGGTCCGCCTCGTAGCGAGTGTTGTTCCTAAGCTCGACGAGCGATCTGCGCTTCATCCTGGCCTTCTCCTTGTAATGGGGTTCTGGCGAGCCCCGCACCTCTCTGTGCCTTGAATCACACTAAAGCACATTGAGAGCGTAGTCGCAAGTACGAGTCTTGTCGCAATCTTTCGGACGAGTCAATGGTTCAGACAAGTTTTTACACGATGGAAACAGTGGAACCTCGGGAAGTATCCCCGAAATCAAGCGAGATCTCACGAAGCTGAGCGCTCCACTTGTGAACTTGCGATCAATGTCTTACTTTTGAAAGCAACCCCTACATTTCGGAGCAATCATGAATCTCTACAGGCCTTCTGCAGCCATCGCCCGCGTCACAGCGGCCTCACTGCGCCCCACCGGTGCCGCCACTCCGACGGGGGCAGTGTCGCTCTCAATGGGTGAACCGGACTTTGAAACACCGCGGGAAATCATCGACGCCGCTGTCGGCGCGCTCCATGAAGGCTGGACGCACTACGGAGATCTGAACGGTGACCCGGAACTACGCCAGTGCATCGCAGAACTGGTGTCGGAAGAAGCCGGGCGTGGTGTCGGGCCTGAGTCGGTCCTGGTGTCTCACGGCGGGGCTGCAGCGATCACCGCGACCATCCTGGCCACCGTGAACCCGGGGGAAAACGTCGTCATCCCCGAACCCACGTACTCTCTCTACCCGGACGCGGTGCGGCTCGCCGGTGGGGAACCTGTTTTCGTACCAACGCGAGCGGATAACCAGCTCGACGTTCCGGCGCTTCTTGCCGCGGCAAAGAACGCGCGCCTGATTACTTTCTGCAACCCTGTCAACCCGACCGGGGCGGTGTTCAGCAAGGAGTCGCTGGAGCAGTTGGCCGAAGGGCTTCAGGGAACGGACACCTTGGTCCTGGCCGATGAGGCGTACGCTCACATGGTCTACGACGAGGGCTTCGTCTCCTGCTTGGCAATTCCCGCCCTGCAGGAACGCTTGGTGTACTGCCAGACTCTGTCCAAAACCTACGCCATGACCGGCTGGCGGGTCGGCTACGTCGTGGCACCCGAGGACATAGCTGAATCAATTCGGGCAGTTCACCGCACCATGAACAGCTCCGTGAACGCCGCCGCGCAGCGCGCTTCCCTCAAGGCCCTCCAGCTCGGGCCTGGTATTTCCGCAGGCATGCTCGCTGCCTACCGGGAGCGGCGGGACTACGTGGTGGAGCGCCTGAAGAACATCCCCGGAGTGGAATTCACCGAACCAACCGGTGCCTTCTACGCATTTTTCCGCTACCCCCAGGCGCTCCCTGCCAGGGTCATGCTCGACCGATTCAAGGACCACGGCATCGTTCTTCGTGCCGGAAGCGAATACGGCCCGTCCGGTGAAGGGCACCTGAGGCTGTCTTTCGCCGCAAACCTCGATACCCTAAAGACTGCCCTTGATCGCATCGAACAAGGCATTCGCGAGATACAGGGGTGACCATCCTGGCTACCGAACAGCTCAACGGGACAGCAGTGCGCGGGCGGCGCGATACCGTACGCAACAAGCGCCGGCTACTCAACGCCGCCGGCGAACTGCTGCGGGAAGATCCCCAAAATGCTTCGATGCCGGCCATAGCGGAAAAGGCCCAGCTCTCGGTTGCCACTGCCTACCGGTACTTTCCCACCATTGAGGAACTGCACAGCGCCTACCTGCACAGTGTGCTGGTGAATCTGCGCGACTACACCCTCCTCTCCCCGTTGCACGGAACCGCGCTTTTCGAAGACGTCATCGACCGCTGGGTGAAACTGCTCGAAACGTACGGTCCTGCCATGATCCAGGTTCGTTCCAAAGAAGGCTTCCTCACCCGCCTGCACGCAAACGATGAGGTCATCAAGACGGTTCACGAGGCCTGGGAACGGCCCATCCGGGAGGTTCTCAGGGAACTCGGCGTTCCGGAAAGCCGCTTTGACTTCGCCCTCATGTTGTACAACGCCATGTTTGACCCCCGAGAAGTCAACGACATGCTTCACAACCGCGGTGAACTCTCCAAGGACGAGGCAATCCACACGTTGGTTCAGGCATATTACGGCGCTCTCAAAGGCATGACCGCGGTCTAACCCTGCTGACCTACCCAAAGCCGAGGCAATACAACAGCTTTGAGACTGGGGCATGGCGGATGCCCGCCAGCAACCATATCCCCCGACGACCGCAACTTGCGCGCTGGCTGCCATCGGTGCGTCTGAGACGACGTTGGGTGCCGCATAAGGAAAAAATGACAGGCATCATTGTCGACGGCGTAAAAGGCAGCGAAACTGCGCAAGCAGCAGCGGTCGCGGCACGTGACCTGGCTTTGGCCCTCGGCAGCACCCTGCACGTGGTTACTGCATCCGAAAGCGACCGAACCGAAGTGCCCGGTAGTGGAAGTGAGAGGAAGATCGTCAGTGGGGCCCACGAAGCAGAGGAAGTTGCCCGCAGCGTAGCGGACCGGCTACGCAAGGGAAGCCTCCAAATCGAGCATTTCGGCGTCAAGGGAAGCCCCGCCCACGCCCTGGTAAAGCAATCCGAAACCCACCGGGCACGCATGATTTGTGGTGGGAAACAGGCGAATGCAAGTGCTGCGGCGTGTTCTCGGAAGCGTGGCCAGCCACGTCGCCCACCACGCGCCGTGCGATGTCCTCATCGCCAAGACCGATGACGTCCTCTCGACCCAGAAGTGACAAATAGTGGACTATGTTACAACTCTCTTCCACGATCCTCTTTCGGAAAGTCAGTATGCTGACTTCAGCGGCAAAGTTGATAGTCATCCAAGCTCTGACTCTCCCGAGCGTCAGGTCGGCTCCCGGTCCGGCCGTCGGACGAGCGGTTGCACTGGACCGGGTCGTCAACGATCTGAAAAGACTTTCTATCCAGAACGCCCACACCAGGGTGACCCTTTTGGGCAACAATGAATTCCCAACACATCAAAGGATGGTGTCCAAGATGAGCCCTTCACCCGCCAACGAGGCCAACGGGAGGACTGGTCTTGATTCATCCGGGCACAAGGAAACCCACCTGAAGCGGGCCATAGGGCCCGGCTTGCTCCTTCTTTTCATCGTCGGCGACATGCTGGGTACCGGCATCTACGCGCTCACCGGACAAGTAGCGAAGGAAGTCGGCGGCGCCGCATGGTTGCCGTTCATCGTCGCATTCATCGTTGCCTACGTGACCGCCCGCTCCTACCTTGAACTTGTCACCAAGTATCCGCAGGCAGCAGGAGCCGCCCTGTACGTGCACAAGGCATTCGGGATTCACTTCTTGACCTTCCTCGTCTGCTTCACGGTGATGGCATCGGGAATAACCTCCGCATCCGCCGCGGCGCGGTCCTTCGCCGCAAACTTCGTAAAGGGATTCCACCTCGATGTCGGCCCCAGCGGGGTCATGGCAGTGGCGCTCGGCTTCATGATCGTACTGATGATCATCAACCTGCGCGGCGTAAGCGAAAGCGTCAAAGTCAACGTCGTGCTGACCCTCATCGAGCTCAGCGGCCTGCTAATGGTCATCGGCGCTAGCATCTATTTCATCAGCGGGGGCGAGGCTGACTTCAGCCGAGCGGTCGCCTTTGAAACGCCCGAGGATAAGAACACCTTCCTCGCCCTGAGCACGGCAACTTCCCTGGCGTTCTTCGCCATGGTCGGCTTCGAAGATTCGGTCAACATGGCGGAGGAAACGAAGAACCCCTCCAAGATCTTCCCCCGGATCATGCTCACCGGGCTCGGAATCGGCGTGGTCACCTACACGGTCGTTTCTATTTGTGCCGTGGCCGTGGTGCCTGTCGCCGAACTTGCCGCCACGGAGACCCCGCTAACCACCGTTGTAAAGACCGCCGTCCCGGGCTTCCCCATCGATCAGGTCTTTCCGTTCATCGCCATGGTCGCCGTCGCCAACGGGGCACTGCTCAACATGCTGATGGCCAGCCGCCTGCTGTACGGCATGAGTAAGCAGAACGTCCTGCCTCCTCTCCTCGGAAGGGTGCTGCCGAAGCGGCAAACTCCCTGGGCCGGAATTTTGGTGACCACCGGTATCGCACTGGTACTGATTACAGTGCTTTCTCTCGATGATCGCGGGTCTACAATCTCGCTGCTTGGAGGGACAACCTCGCTGCTTCTGACCGGGGTATTCACCATCGTGAACATCGCCGTCCTAGTTCTGCGCCGGGATCGCATAGACCGGCAACACTACTCGGCCGGACGCATCACGCCGGTAATCGGCGTGGTTGCCTGCACCTATCTGACCCTCCCCTGGTCTTCAGGTCGACCAATAGCACAGTACGAGATCGCCGGTTTCCTACTGCTTCTGGGCGTCGTACTCTGGGCCATCACATATGTCGTGAATCGGGTGGTCCGGGATCAGCGGACCGAAGTCCGCGATCCCAGCAAGCTGGGCTGATCGGTGGCAGTGCAGGCGTCTCCTAATCCTTCAGATACGAGACGTCTCAACGAGAGAACGGCCGCCTCACCTGCACTGTTACCGATTCCAGCCGAAGTTGTGGATCAACGATGGCAACGGCACTTCTCGTACTATGTTTCGTAACCTCCAGGCAAGAATGGAGTGCTCATCGTTAGTTATGAGACAAGTGGCGCCCAACCTGTGGCTAAAGGACTTCGGTGTCCTCCAACGCGGCTCCCAGTTCTTCTTGGTCTTACAGCTTCGCGTGAAGTTCCTGAATGTCGTTCTACATCCCACCGATCACATTGGTGACTGACAATGGCTGACACAAGCAAAAGGCTCAAACAGTTGTCCGCTACAGCCCCCAGCTTCTCTAGGGTTACATAACGCCTGGGTGTGATCGAATTGCGGAACTATTTGATTCCACCAATCGAGGACGTCAACACGTGCCACGTCGTGAACCACGCCTGTCCTCTCATCAATCCCAATGATGTAGATCTCCGGATCTCCTCCGGCGCGGTTCAGGCAACCGGCCAACTGCCGGGCCTTATTTTCTTGCGGCCAGCTAAGTTTACTCTCGATCAAGTCATTCTCGACTTGATGCCCGGCGCGAATTCTGTCCACAGCAGCAAGGGCTTTGGCTTCAAGTTCGACGGAACCGTGAGACGGCTGTGCCGTCATTGCTCTAGCACACAACAACCAGATCGACGAGCCAGTAGCGCTTGGGGAACAAGAGATGATTGCACAGATGAAGGCATTGGGGACTGAGATCACATCGAAACTGTGCTAACTAAACGCTTTTCAGTTAGGGCATAGGCATTTGGATAGCTGACCAGTAGCTGTACCGGGCCGCATTCAACGGTCATGTCCTACTCCAGAGCTGCCGCTATGAAAGGCACAGGTATTGGACAACGTTGGAGGGACTTGTGAACTTGGAATTCTTCGAACCCGCTGAAGCCGCAGCACTCATGCGTTGTAGTGAAGGGTGGCTGCGGGATGGCGCTGCCACCGGTCGATTTCCGCACGCCTGCTGGGGCAAGGGAAAGATCGTGTTCACCTCAGAGCACATTGCTGAGATAGCCAGGCTCAGCGAGATCCTTCCAACGTCCCAACCGTCATCTTCGGCGCACGGAGCGAGTACAACCAGCACTCGCCTCATTGGCACACGAGCGCGCAATCGACTCGTCTCCTGAAACGGCAGAAAAGCCTCAGCGCATGAACGCCGCGACCTGGCGCTCCGTCGCATCCGCCCCAACCTGCAGTGCCTCGGGCATGAGGTGCCCGTAGACCTGCTCAGTCGTCCTAATGGAAGCGTGCCCCAGCCGACGCGAGATCGTGAAGATTGGCACCCCATCCTGGATAAGCCACGACGCATGGGTGTGCCGTAAGTCGTGAATTCGAGGATCTTTCCGCAGTCCTCGAAGCTGGGCGGCTTTGACCGCCGGCACCCAATAATGGTGCCAAAACAGCTTGTGGACGATCCGCTCCCCCTTGGGCGTCGTAAACAGCAGCTCGCTACTCGGCCTGCCTGCAACCAACGGAACCAACAGATCCACCAGCGCAGGATTCAGCCCGATCGTTCGCTTCCCAGCTCCAGTCTTCGTGGGCCCAATGTAGAACTGATTCTGACCATCACGCTTCCACGCCTTGTTGATGCGAGCCGTAGCCGGCTTCCCCAGCAAATCAATGTCAGCGACAGTCAGCGCCGTCGCTTCCCCAAATCGTGTTCCGGTCATCACCAGGAAGTTCGTAAAGTCTCGGTACCGCTCCCCCATGTTCTCCATGATCAGGCCAAACTCCGCATGGGTGAGGAACATCATCTCGTCCTCGGCCTTCTCCACGCTCGGAAGCTGCACTCCCCTGCACGGATTTCGGTTGATGTAGCCGAGCATCTCTGCCGTATTCATCGACGCGGAGATCAGCCCATGCACGTTCTTGATCGTCTTCGGCGAGCGTCCCTTGGCAACCATCGACTTCACCCAGAAGGCAATCATCCGGTAGTCCAGCTTGTCGACAGGGACATGGCCGATGACGAGTTTCACGTGCAGATCCAGCATGGTCTGGTACGTCTTCACAGTGCCACTAGACGGTCGAACCAGGAGGTCGATGTGCTCCTGAATGACGTCGGCAACTGTCGGCATGCGCTTCGAATTGTCGAGGAGTGCCTGCTGCGCAATTTCGAAGGACTGCCCGTTCGCATCGAGCAACCGTTTCAGGGTTTCGGCCTCGCGCTCGGAGTCGACAGTGATGCCCTGTTGCTTCCGGATTTTGGGGTCACGCCAGACCACCATGAACGACGATGAGCCGTCTTTTCTGACGCGTTTCCGGATACTAGCCACATAAAAATGCTAGTTCCGTGTCAACAAATTTGGGGGTTTTGTCAACAGTCAGGGGCCATATAGGCCCCTGACCTGCGACAATACGGTGCCCGAGGTGGGACTCGAACCCACACACCTTTCGATACCGCATTTTGAGTGCGGCGCGTCTGCCAATTCCGCCACTCGGGCGCGGAGATACCAGGTAGAAAGCAGCTGCATTCTGTGAGCAACGCGATCCGTTCCCAGCACGCGAAACTACTCTACATGCAGATAGGCTGTTTCAAAGAACCGGGCGCGCCGGGTGCAACAAAACCTGCCCCGGAAGCGTCCGCACTAAGATGGACTTGAACCCGCCGAACCTTTGCAAGGAGATCCCGTGACTGAACAGACGGAGTCCGCACCCGCAGCCCAGCCGGCCCGACGCGTCGTCGTTGCCGAGGATGAGACCCTCATCCGACTGGACATTATCGAGATTTTGAAGGGCGAGGGTTACGACGTCGTTGGTGAGGCGGACAACGGCGAGAAGGCCGTCCAGCTGGCCGAGGAATTGAAGCCGGACCTCGTCCTCATGGACGTGAAGATGCCTGTCATGGACGGCATTTCAGCGGCGGAGAAGATCGTGAAGGCACGTATCGCGCCCGTCGTCCTGCTGACCGCTTTCAGCCAGAAGGAACTCGTTGAGCGCGCCCGTGACGCCGGCGCCATGGCGTACGTCGTCAAGCCCTTCACCCCGGCTGACCTCGTCCCCGCGATCGAAATCGCCCTCTCCCGCCACGAGGAGATCAAGGCCCTCGAGAACGAAGTTTCCGACCTCCAGGAGCAGTTCGCCACCCGCAAGCTCGTTGAGCGCGCCAAGAGCCTCCTGACCACCAAGATGGGCCTCACGGAGCCTGAGGCCTTCCGCTGGATCCAGAAGACCTCCATGGACCGCCGCCTCAGCATGCGCGAGGTCGCCGAAACCATCATCAACCAGGTCAACTAACACCTACAAAGAAGGGCGGCTTCCATGCGGAGGCCGCCCTTTTTGTTTGTGCATGCAAACTGAGGCGGGAATCAATGATCTGGGCTTTAGATCCCTTGCCAGGAAAGTGGGCCACTCCGTGAACTCTTTTCCGGCCGGCGGTCAATACATAGTGTGAGCACAGACAGCGAGATCATCAGGCGGGCCCGGGACAGCCCCACTCATTTCGGGGAGTTGTACGACAGGCACGCCTCAGCTATCTACAGATATGCGGCCAGACGTGCCGGCGGGTTCGCAGCGGACGACGTCACTTCGGAAACCTTCCTGGTCGCGTGGGAGCAGCTGGAGAGCTACGACCTTGGCCGGGATGACGCCCGGCCCTGGCTGTTCGGCATTGCCACCAACCTGCTGAGGCAGTATCACCGCGCTGAAGCCAAAATCCTAAGAGTGGCCGCCAAATCAGCCGCGCGTGAGGCCATGGCCGACGACTCGGACCGCATCGCCGCCGCCGTCGATGCAAAGGTGGCCACCGGGCGCATCGCCCGCGCACTCAACGGCATGGCCGCTATCGACCGGGAAACCCTGCTCCTCTACGCATGGGCGGACCTGACCTATGAAGGCATCGCCTTAGCCATGGATGTACCGGTCGGAACCGTCCGCTCTCGCTTGAACCGTGCGCGGCAAACCCTTAGAAGCCAGTTCAACCTCGAACCGAGCGAAACGGAGAACCCCCATGGACGACCTGCAACTGCTCCGCGAAATGCGTAGCGACGTCGGCTCTGCGCCTCCGGCAGCCCTCGCCCGAGGCCGCAAGAGCCTCATGTCCAGAATCAGCCACTCCTCCCCCAAGGAAGCCCAACCGACTTTGCGGCCCATACGCCTCCGCCGGCGCCTCCTGTTCGCCTCGGCAGCTGCTGCCCTGATCGCGGGCGGCGTTGTTGTTGCAGACGTCGTACGCCCCGGCGCCCCGGGAGCGACTGCCGACGCGGCCGAAGTCCTGAACAATGCTGCCGCCGTGACCATTCGAACCACCGACCCTGTGCTGGCACCTGGCCAGTACTTGAAGATCGAGACGAAAGAACTGACCGCATCCGGTGCTCAAACATCGGACGGAGACCAAGTGAACTGGCAGGAAACGACCGGCGGCCAAGTTTACATTCCAGCCAACCGGGACGAAGAATGGGTCTGGCACCGCGAACCGAGGGTGCCTGTCGAATCAGCCTCTGCGAAGGCCAAGGCCCTTGCAGCCGAGATGGCAGCGACCATGCAGCGCATGCCGGAGGGACAACCGCCGGTTGTTGGCATTGTGCGCGCCAAGGGCGGTGCCTTCTACGGCAACGACCCGGTAGCCATCATCGGTACGCCCTTGAAAGACGCCAACGAACTGCCCAAGGACCCCCGGGCCCTCCTCGACGTTATTTATGAACGGACCAAAGGCGCCGGGAAGAATCCCGGTAGTGAAGCCTTCGTGACCATCGCAGACGGCTTGCGGACCGGGGTCGTCCCGGCGGGACTTCGTGCCGCTCTTTACAAGGCCGCTGCGCTCATTCCCGGCGTCACACTCAGTGACCGGCGAGCGACCATTGACGGCAGGACGGGCACGGCAATCGGCATCCCATCACCTGATGGCGCGGAAAGGACCGAGATCATCATCGACCCGGAATCAGGGCTGGTCATCGGCGAACAAAGCGTCTTGCTGAAGGACTACCCAGGCTCTCCCGCGGGGACCGTCGTCGGATGGACCTCGGTACGCACGTCGGTGGTGGACTCAGCACCATAAGCTCTAGCTCCAGTCACCCAACCACGACGCCGCCCCTCACCTACCCAACGGAGCCACCACCCGCCGTCGTACTTAAACGAAAAGCAGGCCCCGCCAACCGGCGGGGCCTGCCTAACGAACAAGCGAGGACTATGCCTTCGACTTGGACTTCTTTTCAGGCCACGGACCAACGGGTTCCTTGCGGGAAGCGTCGATCTTGGAGGTGTCGGCGAGGTCGCCTACCTTGTGGACCTTGAGCGAGTTGGTGGAGCCCGCCTGTCCTGGAGGGGAACCGGCAGCGATGACCACCAGGTCGCCTTCCTCCACGAGCTTCATGTCCAGCAGGCTCTTGTCCACCTGGGCGGTCATCTCGTCGGTGTGGCCCACCATGGAGACCAGAACGGGGCGGATACCCCAGGTCAGTGCCAGCTGGTTCCACACGTGCTCCACCGGAGTGAAGGCGAAGACGGGCTTGACCGGGCGCAAACGCGAAAGGCGACGGGCGGAGTCACCGGACTGGGTGAACGCACAGATGTACTTGGCGTCCAGCTGGTCGGCGATTTCCACTGCGGCACGTGTGATGGCGCCACCACGGGTGCGGGGCTTGGTGCCCAGCGGGGGCACGCGCTCCAGGCCGTGCTCTTCGGTGGATTCGATGATCCGGGCCATCGTCTTGACGGTCTCGATCGGGTACTGGCCCACGGACGTTTCACCGGAGAGCATGACTGCGTCGGCGCCGTCGAGCACTGCGTTGGCGCAGTCGGAGGCCTCGGCACGGGTCGGACGCGGGTTGTCGATCATGGATTCCAGGACCTGGGTTGCCACAATGACGGGCTTGGCCCAGCGGCGTGCCAGTTCGATGGCGCGCTTCTGGACGATCGGCACTTCTTCGAGCGGCAGTTCAACACCGAGGTCGCCACGGGCAACCATGATGGCGTCGAACGCATCGATGATTTCGTGGAGCTGGTCCACGGCCTGCGGCTTTTCGATCTTTGCGATAACAGGCACGCGGCGGCCTTCTTCATCCATGATTTCGTGGACGCGCTTGATGTCGGCTGCGTCACGAACGAAGGAGAGAGCAACCAGGTCCACGCCACGCTTGAGGGCCCAGCGGAGATCGTCCTCGTCCTTTTCGCTCAGGGCGGGAACGTTGACGGCGACACCGGGAAGGTTGATGCCCTTGTTGTTGGAAACCTTGCCGCCAACGGTAACGGTGGCAACAACCTTGACGTCGTCGACCTCGATGGCGCGCAGCGCCACCTTGCCATCGTCGATGAGCAAGGCGTCGCCAACATTGACGTCCTCGGTGAGGCTCTTCAGCGTGGTGGAGCAGATGTCCTTGGTGCCGGGAACATCTTCGGTGGTGATGGTGAAGGTGTCACCAACGGCCAGTTCGTGCGGACCGTCAACAAACCGGCCCAGACGGATCTTGGGCCCCTGGAGGTCGGCCATGATGGCCACCGGCTTCTGCAGCTGAGCAGAGGCCTTGCGGACGTTCTCGTAGGTGTTGTCGTGCACGGAGTAGTCCCCGTGGCTCATGTTCATACGCGCAACGTCGACGCCGGCTTCCAGCACCGCGAGGGTGTTGTCGTAGCTGGAGATTGCCGGGCCGAAGGTTGCCACAATTTTCGCGCGTCTCATATACCTACCCTAAGTAGTGTTCTGCTGATTGAGTAAAAGAACATTCCTGCCGGCGCTATAAGACCGCGATCGCCCGGTCGGTGGGGGCGACCGGAGCCGGGAGGATCGTGCTTCCCATGAGGAACTTATCGACGGCGGCCGCGCAAGCACGGCCTTCCGCGATGGCCCACACAATCAGTGACTGGCCACGCCCGGCATCGCCGGCAACGAACACGCCTTCGGTGTTCGTCATGTAGTAGCCATCGCGGGCGACATTGCCACGACCGTCAAACTCTGCACTTACTTGTTCGGTGATTCCTGCCGGCTCGGCGCCGGTGAAGCCAAGGCTGAGGAACACGAGGTCCGCGGGGATCACGCGTTCGGTCCCGGCCTTGGGCAGGCGCTTGCCGTCAACAAACTCGGTTTCGGCAACCTTGACACCGGTCAGCTTGCCGTTTTCGCCAACAAACTCGACCGTGGATGCAAGGTAGGTACGCTCGCCGCCTTCTTCGTGGGCGCTTGCAACCTCGAACAGGGTGGGGAAAGTCGGCCACGGCTGGTGCGCGGCGCGCTCCAACGGCGGCTGCTTGCCGATCGCCAAAGTGGTCACGGAGGCTGCCTGGTGGCGGTGAGCGGTACCGATGCAGTCGGCACCGGTATCGCCGCCGCCAAGGATCACCACGTGCTTGCCGCGCGCGTCGATGTGGTTTTCCGGGCTCTCCCCCGCAACCACGCGGTTGGACGGAACGAGGTAGTCCATGGCGAAGTGGACGCCATCAAGGTCGCGTCCCGGGATGGGCAGGTCGCGCGGAACCGTAGCTCCCGTGGCAATGACCACGGCGTCGTAACGGCGGCGGAGCTGCTCCCAGGTCACGTCCGTACCCACGGCAACGCCGGTCCGGAAGCGCGTGCCTTCAGCCTTCATCTGCTCCAGGCGGCGGTCAACCTGTTCCTTCTCCATTTTGAAGTCGGGGATACCGTAGCGGAGCAGGCCACCGATCTTGTCGTCGCGCTCGTACACGGCAACCGTGTGGCCGACCCTGGTCAGCTGCTGGGCAGCAGCCAAGCCGGCAGGGCCGGATCCGACCACGGCCACGGTCTTGCCGGTGAGGCGCGTCGGAGGCAGCGGCTGAACCCAGTCATTGTCGAAGGCTTCATCGATGATGGAAACTTCAACTTGCTTGATGGTCACGGCCGGCTGGTTGATGCCGAGAACACACGAGGCCTCACACGGCGCCGGGCACAGACGGCCCGTCCACTCGGGGAAGTTGTTCGTGGCGTGCAGGCGTTCGATCGCTTCCTCGCCCTTGTCCCGCCACACGAGGTCGTTCCACTCGGGAATGAGGTTGCCGAGCGGACACCCTTGGTGACAGAAGGGAATGCCACAGTCCATGCAGCGGCCGGCCTGGCTCTTCAGGACGCCCTTCTCCTGGGCTTCGTACACTTCCTTCCAGTCCATGATGCGGACGGGAACGGGACGGCGTGGCTGCGTCTCGCGCTGCCGGACTTTCAGAAATCCGCGTGGATCAGCCACCGGTTACCTCCAGGATTCGTGACCATACTTCTTCGCCGTCGGGGTCGAGACCCTCTTCGATGGCGCTGAGGCGGGTTTGCAGGACTGCAGCGTAATCGCGCGGCAGCACCTTGGTGATGCGGGCAGCAGTGTCGTCGAAGTTCTCGAGCAAACGGCCTGCCAGGACGGATTCGGTTTCCTCAACGTGCTTGGTCAGCAGGCCGTGGACGATGTCGCGGTCTTCGGCATCCAGCTCGAGGAGCTGCAGTTCGCCGGAGTCGAGGGCATCCTTGTTGACACGCTCCGGCTGCAGGTCCAGCACGAAGGCAGTACCACCGGACATGCCGGCACCGAAGTTGCGGCCCGTACGGCCGATGATGAGCGTCTGGCCGCCGGTCATGTACTCACAACCGTGGTCGCCAATACCTTCGACGACGGCGGTCGCGCCGGAGTTGCGGACCAGGAAGCGTTCGCCAACCTGGCCGCGCAGGAACATTTCACCGCTCGTGGCACCGTAACCGATGACGTTTCCGGCAATAACGTTGCGCTCGGCCTGGAATACGTTGGTGCGGTCCGGGCGAACAATGATGCGTCCACCGGAAAGGCCCTTGCCGACGTAGTCGTTCGAGTCGCCGAACATGCGCAGGGTGATGCCTGCGGGCAGGAACGCACCCAGGGACTGGCCGGCCGTGCCGTTGAGCGTCACGTCGATCGTGTCGGTTGCCAGCACGTCCGTGCCGAACGTCTTGGTGACCACGTGGCCCAGCATCGTACCAACCGAGCGGTCGGTGTTGATGACGTCAAGGGTGATCTTGACAGGCATCCGGTCGCTTAGGGCTTCCTGGGCCATGGTGATAAGCCGCTGGTCGAAGTGCTTGTCCAGCTCGTGGTTCTGGCCCACCATGTTGCGCAACGGAACGTCGTCGTCGAATTCAAGGCCGTGCAGGATCGGATCGAGATCCAGTCCGTCAGCCTTCCAGTGGTCGATCGCATCGCGGGTGTCGAGGACCTCAGCATGGCCGATTGCCTCTTCAATGCTGCGGAATCCGAGCTCGGCGAGGATCTCGCGGACTTCTTCTGCGAGGAACTCGAAGAAGTTGACCACGAATTCGGGCTTGCCGTTGAACCGGGCACGCAGCTCAGGGTTCTGGGTGGCAACACCGACGGGGCAGGTGTCAAGGTGGCAGACGCGCATCATGATGCAGCCTTCCACCACCAGCGGAGCGGTCGCGAAACCGAACTCCTCGCCACCCAGCAGCGCAGCAATCACTACGTCGCGGCCGGTCTTCAGCTGGCCGTCAACCTGGACCACCACGCGGTCGCGCAGTCCGTTGAGCATCAGGGTCTGCTGGGTCTCGGCGAGGCCGAGTTCCCAAGGCACACCCGCGTGCTTGAGCGAGTTCAGCGGCGAGGCACCGGTACCGCCGTCGTGACCTGAAACAAGCACGACGTCGGCCTTGGCCTTGGTGACGCCGGACGCCACGGTGCCGATCCCGACTTCCGAAACCAGCTTCACATGGACGCGGGCCGATGGGTTCGCGCGCTTGGCATCGTAAATGAGCTGCGCGAGGTCTTCGATCGAGTAGATGTCGTGGTGCGGGGGCGGGGAGATCAGTCCGACGCCGGGGGTCGAGTGACGTGTCCGGGCAACCCAAGGGTAGACTTTCTGCGCCATCAACTGGCCGCCCTCGCCGGGCTTGGCGCCCTGTGCCATCTTGATTTGGATGTCGTCTGCGTTGGTCAGGTACAGACTGGTGACGCCGAAGCGGCCGGAAGCGATCTGCTTGATGGCGGAGCGGCGCTCCGGGTCCAGCAGGCGGTCAACGTCCTCGCCACCTTCACCGGTGTTGGACTTGGCGCCCAGGCGGTTCATGGCAATGGCGAGTGTCTCGTGCGCTTCCTTGGAGATGGAGCCGTAGCTCATGGCACCGGTGGAGAAACGCTTGACAATGCTGGAGACCGGCTCGACTTCCTCGAGCGGGAGCGCAGGGCGGATACCGTTCTTGAACTTGAGCAGGCCGCGCAAGGTCATGAGGTTCTCGGACTGGTCGTCAACGCCCTTGGTGTACTGCTTGAAGATGTCGTACCGGCGCTCACGCGTGGCGTGCTGCAGGCGGAACACCGTCTCGGGGTTGAAAAGGTGCGGTTCGCCGTCGCGACGCCACTGGTACTCGCCGCCGCCCAGGAGCGGACGGTGAGGGTGCTCGATGCCGCCCTCGGGGTAGGCCATCTGGTGGCGCGCTGAAACCTCGGCCGCGATGACATCCAGGCCTACGCCACCCAGCTGGGAGTGGGTGCCGGAGAAGAATTCGTCCACGAGTTCCTGGGACAGGCCCAATGCCTCGAAGGTCTGCGCGCCCGTGTAGGAAGCAACGGTGGAGATGCCCATCTTGGACATGATCTTCAGGACACCCTTGCCGAGGCCCTTGATGAGGTTGTACACGCCGTCCTCGGGCGTGACACCCACAACGTCGCCGTTGGAGATCAACTGTTCGACGGATTCCATGGCCAGGTACGGGTTCACGGCGGAGGCACCGTAACCGATAAGTACAGCCACGTGGTGCGTCTCGCGTACGTCACCGGCTTCGACCACCAGCGCGGTCTTGGTGCGGTTGGCGCTGCGGAGCAGGTGGTGGTGAACGGCGCTGACCAGCAGCAGCGACGGGATCGGTGCCCACTGGGCGTTGGAGTCACGGTCGGACAGCACGATGTACTGCACGCCGCGGTTGATGGCACCGGAAACCTGCTCGCAGATTTCGGTCAGGCGGGCACGGAGCGCTGCTTCTCCGCCCTCGGGGCGGTAGAGGCCACGGACCTTCATGGCAATGCGGTCGCCGTCGGGGTTTTCGATGTTCGCGATCTTGGCGAGCTGGTCGTTGTTAATCACCGGGAACGGGAGGGAGATCTGCGGCTGGCGGACCTGCTTGCCGTCCAGGAGGTTGCCGTTGGGGCCAATGGCACACTTCAGCGACGTAACGAGTTCTTCGCGAATGGCGTCCAGCGGCGGGTTGGTCACCTGCGCAAAGGACTGCACGAAGTAGTCGAACAGCAAACGGGGGCGCTTGGACAGCACGGCAACGGGGGTATCGGATCCCATGGCGCCCAAGGGTTCAGCACCGGTTCGGGCCATCGGGCCAAGGAGGATCTTCAGTTCTTCGGTGGTGTAGCCGAAGGTCCGCTGGCGGATGTTGACTGATGCCGCCGTGTGGAGGACGTGCTCGCGTTCCGGGAGCTCGTTGATGTCGATCAGGTTATCCTTGAGCCACTCGGCCCACGGATTCGCTGCGGCGACCTCCGCCTTGACCTCGGCGTCATCGATGATGCGGCCGGCCTCGGTGTCCACCAGGAACATCTTGCCCGGGGCAACGCGACCCTTCTTGACCACGTTCGACGGCTCGACTTCGATGACGCCCACCTCGGACGCGAAGATGATGAGGCCTTCTTCGGTGATCCAGTACCGTCCGGGGCGCAGGCCATTGCGGTCCAGCGTGGCACCGACGAGGTTGCCGTCCGTGAAGGAAACAGCAGCAGGACCATCCCACGGCTCCATGAGCAGCGAGTGGTATTCGTAGAAGGCGCGGCGGGCGGGATCCATGGTGGCATGGTTCTCCCAGGCCTCCGGGATCATCATCATGATCGAGTGCGTGATGGGGCGGCCGGAGAGCCAGAGCAGCTCAGCTACCTCATCGAAGGAGGCCGAATCGGAAGCACCGGGAGTACAGATCGGGTACAGCTCTTCGGGAGTGTCACCGAGCAGCGGGCTTGCCAGCTGCGACTGGCGTGCGCGCATCCAGTTGCGGTTGCCCTTGACCGTGTTGATTTCGCCGTTGTGCGCGATCGTGCGGAACGGCTGCGCCAGCGGCCAGGACGGGAACGTGTTGGTGGAGAAGCGCGAGTGGACAATCGCGAGCTTGGTCTTGAAGCGCTTGTCCGAAAGGTCGGGGTAGAACGGCTCCAGCTGGGCCGTCGTCAGCATGCCCTTGTAGACAATGGTGCGCGAGGACAGCGACGGGAAGTAGACACCGAACTTGTTCTGCGCGCGCTTGCGGATCCGCCAGGCGCGGGAGTCGAGCTCGTTGCGCTCCAGCTGTTCCCCGTTGGCGGAGGCAAAGAACGGCTGGGAGAAGTAAGGCATACAGGCACGTGCCATGGCCCCCACGAGGTCGGCAACCACAGGAACCTCACGCCAGCCGAGAACCACCAGGCCCTCGTCGGCGGCAAGTGCTTCGATGCCGGCCTTGGCCGTTGCGGCCTCCCGGGCTTCGGCAGGAAGGAAGGCAGTTCCTACAACGTATTGTCCTGGTGCGGGAAGCTCGAACTCGGTAACAGCCCGGAAGAACTCATCCGGCACCTGCATCAGCAAACCTGCACCGTCACCGGTACCTTCATCGGCGCCCACGGCACCACGGTGTTCGAGATTGCGGAGCGCGGTGAGGGCCGCCTCCACGATGTCGTATCCCGGTTCCCCGCGGAGCGTGGCGATAATGGCCAGGCCGCAGGCGTCCTTCTCCGCGTCAGGGTTGTACAGACCCTGGGCCTCCGGAAGCGCGGCAAAGCGCTTGAACGGAGACATGGCACCCTGGGGTTCGATTTTTTCGGACCAACCGGGGTTATGAAGATGGGTCATGGGAGACGTCCTTCCTCGAGATCGTGCGTATGGAAGGGACAACGTTGGCCCCACCTTGCTTGCCTGTGACGGGCACAACAAAGCGCTAGTAATTGGAAATTGTAGGCCAGCCAGCCTTGCGCGACTAACAGTTACGCAGACCACTGGCCCCGGCGGGTCCGGTGAACATCGGTATGTTCCGATCCGGTTTTCCGGGGTGCCACGACGCTGTGGACTGGGCCCTACGAGCGGTGACTCTGTTGCCCCTTTGCCGAACGCGACTACTTGGTGTCGTCACCCTCCGGCGAGGATCCGGGAGCCTTCCTTGCGGCAGTTGCGGCAGGCTTCGACTCCTGGGCGGCTTGTGTTGCCCCTACGGAATCCCCTGCTGCTTTCTGCGGCTCGTCAACGTGGCCCGGATCGCTTTGGTTATCAGGGAGATTATCACGGGAACCACTATCTGAGACAGATGGGTCCACATCATGACTAGTGACGCTCGTCACCGAACCGTCACGTACTGCAGGCTCCTCCTTCGGCTCCCGACCCGGCAAATACGGGCTGTCCGGCACGGGACGGCCTCCCCTGCCCAGCAGCAGGAAAATCACCAAAGCCACGAGGAAGACGAGGATGCTCGTCCAAACATTAAGCCGGGTGGTCAGCCCAAAGAGGGTGATTTGCTCGGCATCGTCTATCCTCAGCGCTTCGATCCATACACGCCCCACCGTGTAGTACATGGCATAGAGCCAGAACAGCCGCCCACGCCGGAAGTGGAACCTCCGGTCGAGAACCAGAAGCAGGGCCACGCCCAGGAGGTTCCACAGCGATTCGTAGAGGAAGGTCGGATGGAACAGGGTGTCTGCAGGCATCCCGGCGGGGAAGTTGGCATTGGCCGGATCAATCTGGAGGCCCCACGGCAGGTTGGTGGGGGCGCCGAACAGCTCCTGGTTGAACCAGTTGCCCCATCGTCCGATTGCCTGGGCCAACAGGAGCCCTGGCGCGGCTGCGTCGAGGAAGGCGGTCAATTTCAGCCCTGCACGGCGGCAACCGATCCACGCGCCAAACGCACCCAGGACCACGGCGCCCCAGATTCCCAGGCCGCCGCGTTGGATCTGCGGGATCAAGGAGAGGTCGCCGGTCCCGTCGAAACCTGGCCCAAAGTAGGCATCCGGAGAGGAGAACACATGGTAAAGCCGTCCGCCGATGATGCCTAAGGGAATCGCCCAAATGGCAATGTCCCACAGGCTGCCCTCAGGGGCTCCCCGGCGCTTCCAGCGCACTGACGTCAACCACAGCCCAACAATGATGCCCGCGAGGATGCAGAGGGCGTAGGCGTGAATGCGCAACGTCCCCCACGGAAGCGGAATGTCGAATCCGGACCAGGAAGGACTCGGAATGCTGAGGGGGACCATTGCCGCTGCGTGGAGGACGGGCTGCATGTGCTTCGCTGTTTCCTTTTCCTAGGCGTCCGCAGCCGCTCGGCCCAGGCCGGCGCTGAGGTTCTTGGTGAGTTGCCCGACGGCGTCAACGCCGCCGTCGCGAAGGGCTGCCACGAGGGCCGTGCCCACGATGACGCCATCAGCGTAGGCCGCGATCTCCCGGACATGGTCCGGATTGGAAACGCCGAGGCCTACGCAGACGCGTTCGGCACCGGCGGCGTGGGCGCGGGCCACAACATCTTCGGCGCTGCTGCTGACCGATTGTCGAGCGCCGGTCACACCCATGATCGAAACTCCGTAGACGAAGCCGCGGCTGGCCTTCACCGTCATGTCCAGGCGTTCCGGCGTGGATGACGGGGCCACCAGGAAGACCCGGTCCAGGCCGTACTTGTCCGAGGCTTCGAACCATTCGGAGGCTTCGTCGGGAATAAGGTCAGGCGTGATGAGGCCCGCTCCCCCGGCCTCGGCAAGGCGACGGGAAAATTCGTCGACGCCCATCCGCATGACCGGGTTCCAATAGGTCATCACCAGAACAGCCGCGTCCGTCGCGGCCGTGATGCCGGCAACGACGTCGAAGACGTTCGCCACGCGGAAACCATTGGAAATGGCCTCTGTGGTGGCGGCCTGGATGACCGGTCCGTCCATTACCGGGTCAGAGTACGGAATGCCGATTTCGATGAGGTCGGCACCGTTACGGGCCAGCGCGATACCGGCCTCAATGCTGTCCTGGACCGTCGGGTAGCCTGCCGGCAGATAACCGATAAGGGCCGCGCGGCCTTCGGCCTTGGCGCGGTCGATCGCTGCGGCCGACTTGCTGTTGAATGGTTCGCTCATTAGTCCTGGTCCTCATTGACGTCCACGGCGGTCCGCTCACTTGGACCCTTGGGCTTGCGTGTGGAGAGAGTAGTGCCCTTCACGTGGCCTTCCTCATCCAACATGTTGAACCAGGCGGCGGCAGTTTCCACATCCTTGTCGCCGCGACCCGAGAGGTTCACGATGATGGAAACCTCCGACGGGTCTTCCTTGCCCTCGGTGAGGCGCAGGCCCACCTTGATGGCACCGGCCAGGGCGTGGGAGGACTCGATCGCGGGGATGATGCCTTCCGTCCGGCACAGCAGGCTGAAGGCATCCATCGCTTCCGTATCGGTAACGGGCTCGTAGGTAACCCGCCCGATGTCAGCGAGGTAGGAGTGCTCCGGACCAACGCTTGGGTAATCCAGGCCGGCGGAGATCGAGTGGGATTCGATCGTCTGCCCGTCTTCGTCCTGCATGAGGTAGGAGCGGGCTCCGTGCAGCACACCGGGGCGTCCCAGGGAAATGGCAGCAGCGTGGCGGCCGGTGTCCACGCCTTCGCCGCCGGCCTCGAAGCCGTAGATCTTCACGGACTTGTCGTCCAGGAACGCATGGAACAGCCCGATTGCGTTGGAGCCGCCTCCGATGCACGCGCAAATGGCGTCAGGCAGCTTCCCGGTTTGCTCCAGGATCTGGGCGCGGGCTTCCTCGCCGATGACCTCGTGGAAGAACCGGACCATGGCCGGGAACGGGTGTGCTCCCGCTGCGGTGCCCAACAGGTAGTGGGTGTTGTCCACGTTGGCAACCCAGTCGCGCAAGGCGTCGTTGATCGCGTCCTTCAAGGTCTGCGAACCGTTGGTCACGGGGACCACCGTGGCGCCCAGCAACTGCATGCGCGCTACGTTCAACGCCTGGCGGCGGCAATCTTCGGCCCCCATGTACACCACGCACTCAAGGCCCAGCAGCGCTGCGGCCGTGGCGCTGGCTACACCGTGCTGGCCCGCACCGGTCTCGGCGATCACGCGGGTCTTGCCCATGCGCTTGGCGAGGAGTGCCTGGCCAAGGACATTGTTGATCTTGTGCGAACCGGTGTGGTTGAGGTCTTCGCGCTTAAGGAAGATCCGAGCGCCGCCGGCATGCCGGGAGAACCGCTTGGCTTCCGTCAGCAGGGACGGTCGGCCGGAGTAGTTCTTGTTGAGGTCCTTCAGTTCCGCAAGGAAGTCAGGATCGGCCTTGGCCTTTTCGAAGGTGTCCTGGACTTCATCCAAAGCGGCGATGAGCGATTCGGGCATCCAGCGGCCACCGTACTTACCGAAGTACGGCCCGGCGGCGTTGCGCAGCGAAATGCCGCCTTGCAGGAATGCGTCAGCCGCATTCTCGTCCGAGCTGGCTGTTGGCGCGTCCACCATCAGTCTCACCGTCCTGTTCCAAGTAGTTCAATGGGTAGTCGCGTGCCACAGGGCAGCCGCAGGCGTGTGCCCGGGCTGCCTTGTGGCTGTCGCCGTGCTTCAGGTGGTGCTTAGTTCCTGACGGCGATGGCGGCAGCGCCTGCTGCCTTGAATTCAGTGATGCGTTCGCGCGGAGTCCGGTCGCTCACCAACGCCTCGCCCACCAGGATGGCGTTCGCGCCGCTGGCCGCGTAATGGGTAACGTCGTCGGCAGTACGGACGCCGGATTCGGCGACCACTACCGCCTCGGCCGGAATCAAACCGGCGAGCGACCCGAAAACCGAACGGTCGACGTCGAGCGTCTTGAGGTTCCGGACGTTCACTCCGATAATGCGGGCCTTCGCCGCCACGGCGCGTTCAATCTCCTGCTCCGTGTGGGTTTCCACCAGGACGTTCATCCCGAGTTCGTGGCTCAGGGCACTGTAGTCGGCAAGTTGGGCATCCGAGAGTGCAGCGACGATCAACAGGATCAGGTCCGCACCGTGGGCACGGGCTTCCCAGATCTGGTACTCGTCCACCGTGAAGTCCTTGCGAAGCAAGGGGATTTCGACGGCGGCGCGAACGGCATCGAGGTCCGGCAGCGAACCGCCGAACCGGCGCTGTTCGGTCAGCACGCTGATGACGGAAGCACCGCCGTCGGCGTACTGCACCGCCAGCGACGCCGGATCGGCAATCGGCGCGAGGTCGCCCTTGGAAGGGCTCCGGCGCTTGATTTCTGCGATGACTTTGAGCTCGTTGCGGACATCCGAGGGACCACCCAGGGCTGTCCAAGCGTCCAGTGCAGGGCTTACCGACGCAACTCGGTCCTTGAGCTCAACCGGCGAGACGAGGCGGCGCCGGGCGTCCATATCCTCCTTGACGCCGGCAATGATGTCATCAAGAACGGTCACGGTCAGTGGCCGTTGTTCTGCAGCTTGCTGCCACCCACTCCGTAGCCGGCCTTGCGCATGGCCCAGCCAACAATGAGGCCGATGACCATTACGACCAAACCACCAATGAAAATGGGGGTGCTGGCGATGACGAAAGCGATGGAGGAAATCAGGGCGCCAACGAGCATCACAATGACGCAGGTCCAGGCAGCCGGGCTGTTGCCGTGGCCAATGGCGTCAGCGTGGCTGGCCATCTTGGACTCTGCTTGGTTTGCGGACACGGTGGTTTTGCTCATGTGGAATCTCCTCAGGATGAATACTGCTTACATTCTGCCATTTATTGGCGCGACCCGGGACATCGCGCCACGTCACGGAAGGCGTGTGCTCTTTTGTTGCACTAGGCCTGCCAAACACCTGCCGCCCCCTAAGTGGGGTCTTCTCCGCGGGAAAGACTGTCCCAGCTGTCGATCTCGTCCACGGGACCTGCGCCGCGCTCCTTGCCGTTGCGGCCGGCGTCGTATTTGGTCCGCGTCTTCCAGTACCGCCCCGCGATGGGGAGCAGGACGCCGCACGCTGCAAGCAGGGCTCCGGCAACAACAGCCAGGACCGGGAAGACCGTGGTCGAAACAGCAGCCTGGCCGCCGGAGACGCCGGTGGCAGCTGCGATTGAACCTTGCGCTGCGCCCAGCGGATCTCCCAGGACCGTGGCTGCGGCGAGTATGGTCCCGGCAGCCGAGACGACGATGATGACGGCAATGATCCAGCGCGCTATTCGACCGGCGATGGACGCAGCCAGGCCACCTGCCAAGGCAACCAGGGCAAGGGCGGTCACCGCCGTCGCTGCCTTGTTGCCGGGGACATGGAGGTCGCTGTTGGAGACGGCGGTGGGGTCCAGCCGGACATCGATCCACGTTTGCGTGGTGGTGCCGAACAAAATGAACGCCAGCAGCACCATCGCCAGTACGAGCGTTGACTTCCTGGCCCACCGCGGTTGCCGTACCTCGGCTTTTGCCTGGGCTTTTGCGGTCATGGTGCCGGAGTCCCGCCCTCGGCCGTTCCCGCCTCAGCAACGGTGTCCGCCTTGAGGTTCTGCAGTGAACCGGCTGTGTGTACCGCGCGCAAGGGGGCAGCCGCCTTGTTGACAGTCTCCAAAGCCTCTGAAGGCTTATGCGAATCCGCCACGATGCCGCCGCCGGCCTGGACGTAGGCACGGCCTTCGCGCAGCAACGCGGAGCGGATGGCAATCGCCATGTCCATGTCGCCGGCAAAGTCGAGGTAGCCCACCACGCCGCCGTAGATGCCGCGGCGATGCGGTTCGAGTTCGTCCAACAAGCGAAGGGCGCGGGGCTTCGGTGCGCCGGAAAGCGTCCCTGCCGGGAACGTGGCCTTCAGGACGTCGTAGGCCTTTGCGTCGGGGGCCAATTCGCCCACGACGGTGGAGACAAGGTGCATGATGTGGCTGAAGCGCTCCACTTCCATGAACTGGGTGACATCCACCGTTCCAGCGACGCACACCTTGGAGAGGTCGTTCCGGGACAGGTCCACGAGCATGAGGTGTTCGGCCCGTTCCTTCTGGTCGGCCAGCAGCTCCGTGGCCAGCGCCTTGTCCGCCTCCACGGTCTTGCCCCGGGGGCGCGAGCCGGCGATCGGGTGCGTGATGACTTCGCCACCTGTGACGGTAACCAGGGCTTCCGGCGACGAGCCCACGATCGAGTACTCCCTGCCATCGGCATCGGCCAGGCTGAAGATGTACATGTACGGGCTCGGGTTCGTGTTGCGCAACACCCTGTACACATCCAGCGGATCCGCCGAGCATTCCATCTCGAAACGCCGGGAAATCACCACTTGGAACACTTCACCGTCCACGATCGCTTCCTTGCCGCGGTCGATGGCCTGAAGGTACTCGTTCTCGTCCCAGCGCTCCTGCACGCTGGAAGCGAAATCCAATGCCGCCGATTCCAGGACAGATACGGGCTGCGCCACGGGCGTGCGGATCTGCCCAAGGAGTGCGTTAACCCGTGCCACGGCGTCGTGCCAGGCCTCGTCAACGCGCTCGGAACTGTTGTCGAAGTTGATGGCGTTGGCGATGAGGAGGACGGTGCCGTCCACATTGTCGTGGACAGCCATGTCAGTGACCAGGTTCAGTGCCATCTCGGGAAGCTGGAGGTCGTCCTCGGGCGGCGTCGTCAGGCGTTCCCAGTGGCGCACGGCTTCCCAGCCGAGGAAGCCGACCAGGCCCGACGTAAAGGGCGGAAGGCCTTCAAAGCGGTCCGTCTGAAGGGCAGCTACGGTATCGCGGACTGCTTCCACGGGGTTCCCGCCAACCGGGACGCCCACCGGCGGTTCCCCGATCCAGTGGGCCTGGCCGTCCTTGGTGGTCAGCGTGGCGCGGGACTTGGCTCCAATAAAGGAATAGCGGGACCACGCTCCACCGACTGCCGCGGATTCCAGGAGGAACGTCCCGGGCTGGCCCTTGGCAAGCTTGCGGTAGAGCCCGATGGGCGTCTCGGCGTCGGCCAGGACTTTGAGTCGGACGGGGATGACACGGCTGTGGACGGCGAGTTCGCGGAACTCTTCCAGGCCCGGGCTGATGATTCCAAGGTCCTGCATGGCTATATTTCCGCCTTTGGTGTGAGGGGGTACGTCAGTGGAAGGGAGAGTGCCTCAGTCCCGGTGGCCCGTGACGACAGTGACGTCGCGCCCGTCGAAGCAGGTCCGGGTTCCGGTGTGGCAGGCAGCACCGACTTGGTCCACGCGGACCAGGAGGGCATCGCCGTCGCAGTCAAGGGCGAGCGACTTCACGAACTGCACGTGTCCGGAAGTGTCGCCCTTGCGCCAGTACTCCTGGCGGGAGCGCGAGTAGAACGTCACGCGTCCGGTGGTCATGGTGCGGCGGAGTGCCTCGTCATCCATCCAGCCGAGCATGAGTACCTCGTTGGTATCGTGCTGCTGGATGATGGCTGCTACCAGGCCGGCGGAATCGCGCTTGAGGGCGCTGGATATTTCCTGCGGCAGGACCGCTGAGGGGTCGCTGGATGGCTCCACGGCTGGAGTTGGGCTGGGGGCGGACTGCTCTGACATCAGATCAAGTCTAGTGCCTTCCGGGAGGCCTTGTTTCTGCGGCGGTTCCTCTGCGCAACAGAGGCCTGATCGTGCTAGTTTCACAAGTGATGCATTTCGTCGATCCTTCCCGAGAAGTACTGGCCGAAACTTTGCTGGCGGCCGGCCCTGACTCCCCCACGCTCTGCGAAGGGTGGCTTACGCGTGATCTTGCCGCGCATCTGTATCTGCGTGAACGCAAGGCTTCGGTGGGTATCGGCCTCCTGATTCCCCGGCTGGCCAAGGCATCGGACAAAGCAACGGCAAAGCTTGCGGCCAAGCTCAAGACCAGCGACGACTACGCCAAGCTCGTCAAGACTTTCAGGGCCGGCCCTCCGGCGCTGTCACCCATGAAGATCAAGGCCTTGGATGAGACTTCCAACCTGATCGAGTATTTCGTCCATACCGAAGACATTCGACGTGCCGGTGACCGCTGGGCGCCCCGCGCCCTCGACGAGGCCTACTCGGACGCCCTCTGGGACGATCTGATCAAACGCGCCGCCTTCCTTTACCGTGGCGTGGACCTCGGCATTGTCCTTGTCCGTCCCACCGGTCCCCGCCACGTCGCCAAACGGGCACCCGTATCCGTTGCCATAGTCGGCGAACCCGGCGAACTGATCATGCACGCCCACGGCCGGACCAACCAGGCGCTGGTCACCTTCGAAGGCCAGCCGGACGCCGTCGCCCTTTTGCAGTCCGCCGACATAGGCCTTTAAGCCACAACACGCAGGTCACGTATCGCCCATGGTCCCTGAGGGATGGGCGGTACGTGACCTGCGCGTTTTACGGGTACTCAGCGGACTTCGAAGCCCGCTTCGCGGATGGCGGTCTTGACCTGTGCGAGCATGTCGTCCGGTCCGAAGTGGAAAACGGACGCTGCCAACACGGCATCGGCTCCGGCTTCGATGGCCGGCGGGAAGTGCGCAGGCTCCCCTGCTCCCCCGGATGCGATGATCGGGATATTCACGGCCGCCCGCACCAGGCGGATCAGTTCCAGGTCGAAGCCGTCCTTGGTGCCGTCGGCATCGATCGAGTTCAGCAGGATTTCTCCTACACCTCGGTCCGCGGCCTCCTTGGCCCAGGCGATGGCATCGATTCCGGTGCCCTTGCGGCCTCCGTGCGTGGTCACTTCGAAGCCCGACGACGTCGGCGCGTCACCTTCACGGATCCGGCGCGCGTCCACGGACAGGACCAGGACCTGGGAACCAAAGTGCCGGGTGATCTCGTCGATGACCTCCGGGCGTGCCACTGCAGCGGTGTTGATGGAAGCCTTGTCCGCTCCGAAGCGGAGCAGCTTGTCCACCTCTGCCACACCACGGACCCCGCCACCGACGGTGAGCGGGATGAAGACTTCCTCCGCGGTCCTGCGGACCACGTCGAAGGTGGTTTCCCGGTTGCCTGAGGACGCGGTGACATCCAGGAACGTCAACTCGTCTGCACCGCCGTTGTCGTAGCGGTGTGCCAGCTCCACCGGATCACCGGCGTCGCGGAGGCCTTCGAAGTTGACGCCCTTGACCACACGGCCGGCATCAACGTCCAGGCAGGGAATGACGCGTACGGCTACTGCCATGTGCTTGCTCCTAGGAATTCT
Source organism: Paenarthrobacter sp. NPDC089675 (assembly GCF_044749185.1). Lineage (NCBI taxonomy): Bacteria > Bacillati > Actinomycetota > Actinomycetes > Micrococcales > Micrococcaceae > Paenarthrobacter > Paenarthrobacter sp. NPDC089675. Next base: position 584,644 of record NZ_JBIVHM010000002.1, read on the forward strand.
GCTCTGCGTAACGGAACCGGATCAGATACGGCAGGCGTGGATGCTGCTGACCAGGATGGCACGGGCGCCGAGGTCATAAAGCTCATCCATGATGCGGTTTGTTTCCTTCTTGGGAACCATGGAACGCACGGCCACCCATTCCGAGTCACGCAGCGGCGAAACAGTCGGCGATTCGAGCCCCGGGGTCAACGCAGCAGCATCTTCCACGAGGTCCTTGCGGATGTCGTAGTCCATGAGCACGTACTGGCGCGCAACAAGGACGCCCTGGAGGCGGCGGATAAGGACGTCGATCTCCTTGGCCGTGCCGTTCGCGGCGCCACCGGGCCCGGTCCGGCGGATCAGGACGGCCTCGGAGCGGAGGATTGGATCGCCGAAGATTTCCATGCCTGCGGCTTTGAGCGTGTTGCCGGTTTCCACGACGTCCGCGATGGCGTCCGCCACACCGAGCCGCACGGAGGATTCCACAGCACCGTCGAGGCGGACCACCTTGGCGTTGACGCCGCGCTCGGCAAGGTAGTCGCGCAGGAGGCCGTCGTAACTGGTGGCCAACCGCTTGCCTTCGAGCTGTTCGACGCCGGAAAAGTCACCGACGGGCCCGGCGAAGCGGAACGTGGAGGCTGCGAAACCCAGGGGCAGGAGCTCTTCGGCTTCCACCTGGGCATCGAGCAGGAGGTCGCGGCCGGTGATGCCGACATCCAACGTGCCTTGGCCCACGTAGACCGCGATGTCGCGGGGACGCAGGAAGAAGAACTCAATATCGTTGTCCGGATCAACCATGACCAGTTCGCGGCTGTCCCGGCGCTGGCGGTAGCCGGCCTCGGACAACATGGCGGAGGCGGCTTCGGAAAGGGATCCCTTGTTCGGGACTGCTACACGGAGCATTGGAGAGGCTTTCTGTTTGGAGTGGAGGTTTTCAGGCACATCGGCCACGCGTAAAGCTCCTGGCCCCGTTCCCGCGGATTCGCGCGGTGGAACGGGTCAACCGGAGTGGCGTGGCTAGAGATGCTTGTAAACGTCCTCCAGGCTGAGGCCCTTGGCAAGCATGAGGACCTGCAGGTGGTAGAGCAACTGGGAGATTTCCTCGGCGGCGGCTTCATCGGATTCATACTCCGCGGCCATCCATACTTCCGCGGCTTCCTCAACGACCTTCTTGCCGATGCCGTGGATTCCGGAGTCCAGTTCAGCCACCGTGCGCGAACCTGCCGGGCGGGTCGCTGCTTTCTCACTCAGTTCTGCGAACAGCGTCTCGAAATTCTTCACGCCCTCCAGACTACTTGCTTCGCAGCCGGCCCCGCTTGTCGGGGCGTTGCATGACGGAGGGGATGTGAGTGAAGACACACATCCCCTCCGTCGGTGCGCAGTCCGGATCAGCTGTACTGCTTGAGCGTTACCGCTGTAGCCAGGGCTGCCGTTACGGCTTCATGGCCCTTGTCTTCCTTGGACCCCGGAAGCCCGGCCCGGTCCAGGCCCTGCTGCTCGGTGTCGCAGGTGAGCACGCCGAAGCCCACCGGAACGCCGGTGCGGACACTGACATCGGTGAGGCCCGACGTCGCGGCTTGGCAGACGTAGTCGAAGTGCGGCGTCCCGCCGCGGATTACGACGCCGAGGGCCACCACGGCGTCGAAGTGCGGTGCCAGCCTGGCTGCTGCCACGGGGAGCTCGAAGCTGCCTGGTACCCGCAGCAGGGTGGGCTCTGCGATGCCGGCTTCCTTGGCAGCCCGCAACGCGCCGTCAACCAGGCCATCCATGATCTGGGTGTGCCAACTCGCCGCCACGATGGCCAGCTTCAGCTGTGAAGTTTCCTCGGGGTCGAGGGTAGTGAGGTCAATGGTGGGGGCGCCGTGTCCGCTCATTGTGTGTTGGTGATCCGTTCAGTCTTGGGTGGTGTCGAAAGTGTGGGGTACCGGCGCCTTGCCGTTGCCGGCCGGCTCGGTTTGGAGCGTCAGGAGGTGATCCATCCGGTCCTTCTTGGTCTGCAGGTACCGCAGGTTCTGCTCGCGTGAGGGCACCTCGGTGGGAACCATTTCCACCACCGTGACGCCCGCCTGCGCCAGGCGGTTCTGCTTGTCCGGGTTGTTGCTCAGCAGCCGTACCTCGTGAAGGCCCATTTCAGCCAGGATCTGCGCGGCCGCGTTGTAGGAGCGCGCATCAACCGGCAAGCCGAGTTGCTCGTTGGCTTCCACGGTGTCGAAGCCGGCTTCCTGCAGGGCATAGGCCTTGATCTTGTTGGCCAGGCCGATGCCGCGTCCTTCCTGGCCACGCAGGTAAAGCAGGGTGCCGCCTTCCGCGTGGATCTTTTCCAAGGCAAAGGCCAACTGTTCTCCGCAGTCGCAGCGGTATGACCCGAAAACGTCACCCGTGAGGCATTCCGAGTGCAGGCGCACCAAGGGTGCCCTGCCGCCCTTGGCCGGGATGGGTGAGCTCACTGCGAGGTGCTCCACTCCGGTCTCATGGTCAGTCCAGGCCTGGGCCACGAAGTCTCCGAAAGCTGTTGGCAATTGCACAATGGGACCACCCGATACAGGGTGGGGGGTGCGCTCCGAATCACTGCTCCGTTGCGTCGTGGATGCCGTCATCGCTTCTCCTCGTCTGCCACTGAAACGCGTACGTTGGGATTCTGTGCCTGCCGGGACTCTACCGCCTCCACGTAGGCCACCAGATCCTCAATGGAGATGAGGGGGCATCCGTGTTCGGCGGCGAACCCGCGCAGGCTGTCCAAGCGCATCATTTCACCGTCGTCATGTACCAACTCTGCGATCACACCCACCGGAGCCAGCCCGGCAAGGCGACACAAGTCCACGGCTGCTTCCGTGTGTCCCGGACGTTCACGCACTCCTCCCTTAACCGCACGCAACGGGAAAATATGCCCAGGCCGCGTGATTGCGGTCGGAGTGCTGCCCGGATCGGCGAGGATCCGCGCCGTCAATGCGCGGTCCGTAGCCGAGATGCCTGTGCTGACTCCGTGGGCCGCGTCGCATGAAACAGTATAAGCAGTACCCTTAGCATCTTCGTTGATTTCAACCATGGGAGGCAAAGCAAGCGCGTCGGCGCGGTCCGCTTCCAAAGGAACACAGATTACGCCGGACGAATAGCGGATGGTCCACCCCATCAAGGCCGGGGTGGCGTGCTGGGCGGCGAAAATGATATCGCCCTCGTTCTCGCGGTCTTCGTTGTCCACCACGATCACAGCCTTGCCGGCTGCCATGGCTTCGATGGCAGCCTGCACAGGGTCAAGGCCCTGCCTGGGGATGCTTACGGGATTTGCTTCAGTTGGCGTGCTCATCGGGCATCCTCCTTCGGTGCAACGGATTCCTCGCCGGCACGGTGGGCCGGGTTCCCTTGCGGGGCGAAGGACAGCAGGCGCTCGGTGTACTTGGCCAGCACATCCACTTCCAGATTCACCTTCGCGGCCAAGGGCTTGGCGCCGAGACCCGTTTCTTCGAGCGTTGTGGGGATCAAGCCGACTTCGAACCAGGGTTCGGTGGCAGAGGCCGCGCTGACGGCAGTGACAGTCAGGGAAACACCGTCGACGGCGATCGACCCCTTCTCGGCAATGTACCGGGCCAGCGGGGCCGGCACGCCGAACCTGAGCCGATCCCAATTACCCTGTGCCTCGCGCTCCAGCAATTCGCCCACGCCGTCCACGTGCCCCTGGACAACATGGCCGTCCAGGCGCCCGCCAGCAGGCACGCAGCGTTCAAGGTTCACGGTATCGCCTGGCGTCAACTGCCCAATGGTCGTCCGTACCAGGGTCTCCCCCATGACATCGACGCTGAATTCCTGTCCGTCAATGCGGGTAGCCGTCAGGCAAACGCCGTTGACCGCAATCGAACCCCCAAGGGGCAGCCCTTCGGCAGTCGTAGGCGCCTTGAGCCGCAGCGTGGCGCTTGTATCGCCGTCGTGTTCAATACCCAGGACGGTGCCCTGCTCAGCAACGATTCCGGTAAACATCAGTGTCCTCCTGAGACGTATTCCGCAGCTTCTGCGCCGGGAAGGAAGTTTTTGTAGGTGGGGGTTGCGGGACGGGTGGGCCTGAGGTGCAGCCGAAGGTCATTGCCGAGGGCCCGGACTGCCCCGCCACCGGCTTCGTCCCACTCCCAGTGCTGCGCCTCGGCCAAGGTGGTGATGCCGAGGTCGTGCAAGGCGGCCGTACCTGAGCCCAGCAGGGTAGGCGCCAAATAGACAATCAGTTCGTCAACCAGCCCCGCGGCCAGGAAGGTGCTGAGAATACTGGAACCGCCTTCCACCATGACGTGCCTGACACCCTGGTCGAAAAGCAGGGACAATGCCTCTGCAGGATCCCTGGTGGGCAGATGCCGGAACCTTCCGTCCGTGCCGCGCACAGCAGCGTCAGCGGGAACGTCACGCAAACCCATGACCGCCCTGAGAGGCTGGCGGCTGGAAAGGCCACCCTCAGCATCCCTTGCAGTCAGCCGGGGATTGTCGATCAGCACGGTCCCTGTTCCCACCAGGATGGCGTCGATAAGTCCTCGCAGGCCGTGGTTGTCGGCCAGGGATTCCGGGCTCGAAATCCACTGGCTGGTACCGTCAACAGCGGCAATGCGACTGTCCAGCGTCTGCGCTATGTGCAGGGTGACGAACGGTCGCTTGGCGGCAACGGCGTCGAACCATTCCCGGTTGAGGCCGAGCGCCTCACGGCCGGCGAGTCCCGAACGGACGTCGACCCCGGCCGCGCGCAGGGTGCGTGCACCGCCGGCGGCGGGATCGTGCGGATCGTCCACGGCATAGATCACCCTGGTTATTCCGGCAGCAATGATCGCTTGGGCACATGGTCCGGTCCGGCCCACGTGGTTGCAGGGCTCAAGGGTCACCACCATGGTGGTCCCGGCCAGCTCCACACCGCTTTTTCGCGCTTCGCGAATGGCATCCGCCTCGGCATGCGCCGTTCCGGCGCCTCGGTGATACCCGACGGCGAGTTGCTCGCCTTGGGGGCTCAGGATGACCGCTCCCACCAGGGGGTTCGCACCGCGTGGTCCCGCGAGGGCGGCGGCCAACGCCGTCTCCATGGCCGCCGCTTCCTGTGGGGCGAATTCGTTTGTGCTGCTCACGGGGCGGCTCCCACGGTGGCCGGAACAACCGGCGCCTGGCGATGTTCACGCCGGTCCGCCCGCCACCACACGAAGAATCCGGCGAGGGTGAAGAAACCGTAGAAGAGGTACATGACAGCGCTGGCGTAGTAGCCGGCGCTGAAGAGCAGCGGGACACCCACCACGTCCACGGCAACCCAGATGAGCCAGAACTCCGTCCAGCCACGGGCCATGCCGTACGTGGCCAGGAGCGAACCCATGAAGGTCCAGGCATCCGCCCACACCGGAGGGTAGGAGCCGAGCGAATCAAAGACGGGTGTCAAAGCGGCAGTGCCTGCCACCATCGCGGCGACCAAGGCAATGCGGACTTTGGCGCTTGCCCAGCCAGGCACGATTGCCCGCCCTTGGATTCCTTCGCTTTGGGCCTGCCGCCAGCGGTACCAGCCGTAGACGGCAACAGCAATGAACATTATCTGCCGCGCCGCCTGGCCCCAGAGGGTAGCCGGCGCAGCGGCACCGAAAACATTTCCGAGGAAAACGGTGAGGAGCAGGAGGTTGCCGAGGATGCCAACAGGCCATGCCCAGACTTTGCGGCGCATTCCGCCGAGGGCGCTGGCGAGCCCGAAGATGTTACCAAGCACTTCGCGTAGAACAAGCGCAGACCCTCCAACGGGAATCTGTGCTTCGAAGAGCCATCGCAGAAAATCCATGCCGTTCCTTCCCAGTCAGCCGCGATGGCTCCGGGGGTGTACGACAATGACCACCACGCGCGCTGCTGGCGCACACGGCATCACTGAACGTGCTTCTCCCATCCAGACTTTAACTGTCGGTACCGGAATTCCACCGGTTCAACCGTCTGCCTCCGGGATCCAAAATTCTTGGACACCGTCAGCTCGCGGGTCGCGGACTATGACCGCCGGTTCGGACTTACACCGACCCCGGAGCACGTATGTGTGTTTTGCTATTCTGCCACAACCTTTACGAGGCCCTGCCTATTCCCGGCGAACTTCGTAACATGCGGCGCGGATGCTCACGCGACCGCTTTGGCGGCGTTCGATCCGGCGGCACGGAGCCTATCGATCGCTGCGGCGGGATCCTCGTGGCCGTAAACAGCTGATCCGGCAACAAAGACGTTGGCCCCTGCTTCGGCGGCACGCACGATGGTCTCTTCGGTGATGCCGCCATCCACCTGGATAGCCACTCCGATTCCTGATCCATCCACGGCAGCACGCGCCCGGCGGATCTTGGGCAACGTGAAGTCCAGGAACGCCTGCCCCCCGAATCCCGGTTCCACAGTCATGATGAGCAGCATGTCCAGTTCGCCCAGCATGTCCAGGTACGGCTCCACGGGAGTCGCCGGCCTAAGGGCCATTCCCGCTTTCGAGCCACGTGCCCGGAGTTCCCGGGCCAGTTTCACCGGGGCAATGGCGGCCTCCGCGTGGAAAGTGACCGATGCTAACCCGGCGTCCGCGTAGGCAGGCGCCCACCGGTCGGCGTCGGAGATCATCAGGTGCGCGTCCAGGGGAACCGGGCTGACTGCCTGGATTCGCTGCACCACCGGCAAGCCGAGCGTCAGGTTCGGCACAAAGTGGTTGTCCATGACGTCCACGTGCACGGCGTCGGCGTTGCTGATCCGATTAAGCTCCGACTCGAGGTTGACGAAGTCCGCGGACAGGATGCTGGGGTTGATGCAACACTGAGACAAGCTGGTCCCCTTAGGTCGGTAGTGAAGGAATACGGGTTGAGGCCTCTTACGGCTTCTTCCGGATGAGCGCAAGGAACATGGCGTCCGTTTGGTGCACGTGCGGCCACAACTGTGCCGTCAGCTCATGTCCGGCGTTGAGGTTGCCGGTGAGGCTGACAGCATCGAGGGCCTTGCCGGCGTCGAGCAACTCAAGGTCGTCACGCTTTGCCACGACGTCCTCGACGACGGCGGTGGTTTCGGCGGGATGCGGCGAACACGTAACGTAGCCCACCACGCCCCCTGGCTTGACAGCATCAATGGCGGACTTCAGGAGCTCACGCTGCAGCGGCCCAAGGTCCGCAACGTCCTTGGGGGCACGGCGCCAGCGGGACTCGGGTCGCCTGCGGAGGGCACCGAGGCCACTGCAGGGCACGTCCACCAGAACACGGTCGAAGGACTCCGGCTCTTCTGTCCCCACTTCCCTGCCGTCACCCGTCCGAACAGTCCAGGAATCATCCGGCACTGCGGAGAGCGCCTGCTGCACGAGCTTGGCCCTGTGCGGGGCAGGCTCATTTGCCAGGAGTTTGGCGCCGTCGCGATGTGCCAAGGCAGCGAGCAGGGCTGCCTTGCCACCAGGGCCGGCGCAGAGGTCCAGCCAACGTTCGCCTCCCCCGGAAGAAGACGGCAGCGGCACTCCGGCCACGGCCCGGGCTACCAGCTGGGACCCGACGTCCTGGACGCGCGTGGTGCCCTTCCGCACTGATTCGAGGCGCCCGAGATCACCACCGGCGGACAGGGCGGAACCCTCAACCAATTCCCCCGGGGTGGCGCCCTGCTCAAGTGCTTCAGCCAGGTCGCCGAGACCCGGCAAGGCCACCAGGTTAACCACCGGGGCAGCGTTGTCAGCTTCGAGCAGTGCATCAATTTCCGAGGCGGGCCGCCCATGGTTCACCAGGGACTGGCGCAGCGCCCTGACAATCCAGTCCGGGTGGGCATGCCGGAGCGCCGCGATTCTGGTGGCGTCCGTTTCCTCCGCGAGGAGCAGGCCCAGCCATTCGTCCATGCTGTGGGCGGTAACCTTGCGAAGCACCGCGTTGATGAGTGCGGACGGTCCCGCACCGATCACGGCGCGTGCGAGGCCGACCGTTTGGTCCAGGGCTGCGTGTGCAGGAACGCGCATGGACAACAACTGGTGCGCCCCGATCCGCAGGGCGTCGAGGACAGCGGGATCGAGCTTCGCCAGGGGGCGGTCAACGCAGCGGGCAAGGATGGCGTCATAGGTTCCTTGCCCCCGCAATGCTCCGTAACTCAGCTCCGTGGCAAAACCAGCATCCCGCCGGTCGAGGCGGTGTTCGCGGATACGGGCGGGGAGTACAAGATTCGCGTAGGCGTCTTCGGAGGCGACGGCGCGCAGGACCTCGAAGGCCACCAGGCGGGCAGGATCGGCGCGCCTGGTCCGCTGCGACGGTGCACTGGCAGAGAAGCCCCTCTGGGGTCCCCTGTTCCTTTCGCGGCCTTGTGCATTGCGCCTGCTTGCATCCCGGTTGCTGCGGCCGCCGCCCTGGCTTTCGGTGCCGTTGTTGGGGCCGCGCCGGCCTGACTCGCTCATTCGAAGACCACTTTCCCGGGTTCTGCCAAGCCGCGGGCCCAGTCAGCCGGCGACATCATTTTCTTGCCTGCGGGCTGGATCCGCCCCAGTTGCACCGCATGCGAGCCTGTACCAACCAGGACGGCCTTTCCTGCAGTGCGGACCGCTCCCGGAGCCAAATCCGTGACGTCCGAACGCAGCGATACGGGTTCCAGTTTGATCCTTTGGCCTTCAAACGTGGTCCAAGCGCCAGGCTCTGGCGTGACGCCCCTGGAGCGTCGATGCAAGGCCAAGGCCGGCTGCAGCCAATCCAACCTGCCGTCCTCCAGCGTCAGCTTCGGCGCCAACGTAACCTCGCCGGCTTGGGGCCGGGGAACTGCCTGGCCGGCGTCGATGGCGGACAGCGTCTGGCACAGCAGCACTGCGCCACTGACCGACAGGCGTTCCAACAGGTCCCCCGCCGTGTCCTCGTCGCGCACGGTTTCAGTGAGGGTCCCGAAGACGGGGCCGGTATCCAGCCCTTCTTCCAACTGGAAAGTCACCGCTCCCGTGACGTCGTCACCGGCTATGAGCGAGCGCTGCACTGGCGCGGCTCCCCGCCAGGCGGGCAGCAGTGAGAAATGCAGGTTGATCCAGCCATGCTTTGGTACTTCAAGGGCCGCAGGCGGAACGATCCCGCCATAGGCCACGATTGCGGCCACATCAGGAGCGAAGCCTGCAATCTTTGCCGTGGTTTCTGCATCCACCTTTGCGGCACGGATGACGTCAATACCCAATTCTTCAGCACGCGCAGCCACAGGCGACGGCGTCATGATCCGCTTGCGTCCGAGCGGCGCGTCAGGCCTGGTCAGCACCGCCACTACATCGAAGCCCGCCTTGACCAGTGCATCCAGAGAAGGCACGGCAACGGCCGGCGTGCCGGCAAAAAGAACCCTCACTCGGGAATCCCGAAGCTGCCGCCGCCAAAGCTTGAACCTACCGAAGAGGCCCGTTTGGCAGTGGTTTTCTCAGTCACGGCGTGGTAGTTGGCGTTCCGGATGGCACGCAGGGCAGCCTTCCGGTCTTCGCCTTCAAGCCGGTCCGTATAAAGGATGCCGTCAAGGTGATCCGTTTCGTGTTGGAAACAACGCGCAAGCATGCCTTCGGCCTCAACGGAAACCGGGTTGCCATGCAGGTCCACTCCCGTAGCCTTGGTAGCCCGGTAACGCCGGACCGGGAACCCAAGGCCTGGAATGGACAAGCACCCTTCCACCTCATCGGGCTGGTAATCGTCGCTGTTTTCGAGCACCGGATTGATGATGTGACCTTCCACTCCCCCAATACGGTATGTGAAAAGGCGCTGGCTGACGCCGATCTGGGGGGCAGCGAGCCCTGCGCCCTCCACGTCCTCCATGGTGTCCATCATGTCTGCGACCAACTTGGCGAGCTCCGGACCGAATTCGGTCACGGGATCCGCAACGGTGCGCAGCACCGGATCCCCAATAATTCGGATACTCAAAATTGCCATCGGTTGTCAGTCCTCACGATCGTCTGCCATGGTCCGGCTGTTACGGAGCCTAAGCCAGTTTAGTGGAGAGGAGTGGACCGGCGCTGGCCGGGCTAGGCGCCCGGCGCACCAACACCTGCCGCGACCCTCGCTCCGGAAGAAACAAACGCCGGGGGCGCGACGGGCAGGAGCGCCTGGCCTGCAGAGGCCACGTCGGCTGACATCTCCCAGACCCGGCGCAAAGCGCAGAACTTCCACCAGTGGTGTTTAAGGACCTCGGGGTTGGCCCGCTGGGGACGAACCTCGGTTTCGCCAATGGCGACGGCGAGGAGCATCGGGGAATCCCCGTACTTCCATGCTTCCCATTCACCGGCAACCGGGTCCACCAGGCTTTCCTCGGCCTTCATGCCCGCCACCAGCTGCATCACCACTTTGTCATCGAGGGCCTTCACTGTGCCGTCGCGGGTGGTGCCCTTGGTTTTGTAGTCGATCAGGCAGATACGGCCATTAATGCGCGCCACCAGATCCAGCGTCCCGGCATAGCCGACGGAATGGTTCCAGACCGTAATCTCGGGTGCCAGCGGCTCCACCCTGTAGAGGTCCCACCACTCGTCAAAACGTGCCGCGAAAGCGTCCTCGCCATGGGCAGCCAGCTGCTCCCGGCATTCCTGCATCCGGTGCGGCCGCCCGAGCGCCCTGAGGGCTACTTGCTCGCAGTATGTATGGACACGGTCCCCGCGGGCGGCAGCCTCATCCCTGTATGCCTCCGCTGCCTTGGATGCTTTATTGACTGCTTGCCGGATTCGGGCCGGGCTTCCGATCACGGCAGGAAGCTCAGGATCGGCCGCCAGGCTGCTTGCCCCCATGAAACTGAACCACCCATCCAGGGCATGCGCCTGCTGCGCGATGACGGTGGTGATGGAAGGAACAGCGAACTGCTCCGTGGTGGAACGGGCGTACATGCGCCCGTAATCAGTGGCATGGGCAAGCAGTGGAGCGGTCATACAAAAACTCTGACACAGACCACCGACAGAATCCCATCGGTCGCGGCGTCACGTGGATTCCGCTTCCCAAAACAGCCCTCCGGCCCTGTCCACAGGCGCAGGGGCCACCAGGACACAAAAAACCCCGCCGGACTGTGTTGCCAGTCCGGCGGGGTTTGCCTGTGGGCGATACTGGGTTCGAACCAGTGACCTCTTCGGTGTGAACGAAGCGCGCTACCACTGCGCCAATCGCCCGCGGGATCGGGCATCAACTGCCCGGTGCATATAGAAGACTAGCCCACCGCGCCACGAATGCAAAACGCATCAGGCACCCCGAACTACATATGTGGAATTACATGCTTGCAAGTAGTCAAAAACCGCGTGAAATCAACGATCCGGCGGCAAAGGCCCTCGGCGGCGCCCTGCCGATTTGGAGATTGCCCGAACCTCCTATAGAGTTCTTACTCGTCGGAAAGCGACGGAATGCCTGAAAGGCGCTCCGGAGTGAACCACAATGCGGACGTAGCTCAGCTGGTAGAGCACCACCTTGCCAAGGTGGATGTCGCGAGTTCGAATCTCGTCGTCCGCTCGCAAGGCACTGTCAGGCAAGAATTCCCCGGAATCCTGCTTACACGGTGGGTTGGCCGAGAGGCGAGGCAGCGGCCTGCAAAGCCGTATACACGGGTTCGAATCCCGTACCCACCTCGGTGAAAACCATGCCTTCCGGCAATTGCCGGATGCATGGGCGATTGGCGCAGCGGTAGCGCGCTTCCCTGACACGGAAGAGGTCACTGGTTCGATCCCAGTATCGCCCACCAAAACAAGGCAACTTGTTTGATGTTGAATGCCATGAACACCGGGCATGCAGCAAATGCGGACGTAGCTCAGCTGGTAGAGCACCACCTTGCCAAGGTGGATGTCGCGAGTTCGAATCTCGTCGTCCGCTCTCCTTGAAAAAGGACCCGGAAACGGGCGATTGGCGCAGCGGTAGCGCGCTTCCCTGACACGGAAGAGGTCACTGGTTCGATCCCAGTATCGCCCACCAAAACAAGGCAACTTGTTTGTTGCTGGATGCCTGGAACACCAAGGCAACCGGCATGCGGACGTAGCTCAGCTGGTAGAGCACCACCTTGCCAAGGTGGATGTCGCGAGTTCGAATCTCGTCGTCCGCTCCAAGAAAAAAAGCAGCTCTTCGGAGCTGCTTTTTTTATGCCCGAATTCAGGAACCGGCAATTCGTCAGCAACGGTAATGGATATCCCTAAGAAAAAGTCGCTTTATCCATTGTGATCGGGCTCGCATAATGTACTGCGAGTTCATCACCGATACACGCACCATCAGGAGGACCCATGACTCAACAGACGGCTTCCCAATCCGTCATGCGACGGAAACCCATCGACGACATCGAGGAAGAAAGCAAACACAGCGGGCTTTTCAAGAGCCTCGGCCTTTGGCAACTGACGGCCATCGGCGTAGGCGGCATCATCGGCGTCGGAATCTTCTCGCTTGCCGGCCTCGTGGCGCACGGCGATGCGAGCAACCCGGGCGTTGGCCCGGCAGTCCTGATCTCGTTCCTGGTGGCGGGCCTCGCTTCAGGCGCGGCGGCACTTTCCTACGCTGAATTTGCCGGCATGATCCCCCGCGCCGGATCTGCTTACACCTACGGATATGTTGCGCTCGGCGAAATCATCGGCTGGTTCATCGGCTGGGACCTGCTGCTCGAATACATCGCAATCGTCGCGGTAGTCGCCATCGGCATTTCGGGCTACTTCGATGCCTTCCTGTCCGGCATCGGCATCCATATGCCCACTTGGATGACTTCTACGGCAGATGAAGGCAAAGGGGGCATCATCAACCTGCCCGCAATCCTCGTCTGCCTCCTGGTCACGTGGATCCTGAGCCGTGGAACCAAGGCATTCGGACGGTTTGAACTGGTGGCAGTCGCCATCAAGGTGGTGCTGATCCTCTTCATCATCGGGCTTGGCATTTTCTACATCAACACCGAAAACTTCAACCCGTTCATGCCCAGCGGCTTCGGTCCGGTTCTGGCGGGCGCTGCCACCGTGTTCTTCGCCGTTTTCGGTTATGACGCCATGAGCACTGCAGCGGAAGAGGCCAAGGACGGCAAGAAGCACATGCCCAAGGCAATCGTCCTCTCACTCATCATCGCCATGCTCCTCTACGTAGCTGCCACCTTGGTCCTTACCGGAATGCAGAACTACAAGGACATCGACCCCAAGGCAGGCTTTGCCTCCGCCTTCACCGGTGTTGGCCTCCCCGTCATCGCCACGATCATTTCCGTGTTTGCCGTGCTCTCCATCCTCACGGTGATGCTGACGTTCCTTCTGGGCGTGACGCGTGTCTGGTTCTCCATGAGCCGCGACGGACTGCTGCCGGGCTGGTTCGCCAAGACCGACCGCACCGGGACTCCGCAGCGCGTCACCTGGATCGCCGGCGTGGCTTCGGCCTTCCTCGCGGGTGTGTTCCCCATCAAGGAAGTCGCAGACCTTACCAACATCGGCATCCTCGCCGCCTTCGTAGTTGTCTGTGTTTCGGTCATCGTGTTCCGCTACACCAAACCCAACGCACCGCGCACCTTCCGCTTGCCCCTCATGCCGGTCGTGCCTGCCTTCGGCGTCCTGGCTTCGGCCTTCCTCATGGCCCAGTTGCACTGGCAGACCTGGCTGCGCTTCGGTGTCTGGCTCGTCGTCGGGCTCCTCATCTACTTCCTCTACGGCAGGAAGCACTCCCTTATGAACCCGGACAGCCCACGGCACTTGGAAGCAAGTAAGCCCTTGGCGTAGAGGCCTGCGCGATCCTTGGCACCGCATTCCGCCGGTGTTAGTCTCGGACGCGGAGGAGCGATCCGGCTCCCGCGAAGGAAAGGAGGTGCCCGTGGGATTAATTGACGACCTGAAGGGCAAGGCTCAGGGTCTCATTCAGGGCAACGAAGAAGCCATCCGTAATGGCATCGAGAAGGCCGGGGATTTCGTTGACGAGAAGACTGGCGGCAAGTTCGCCGGTCAGGTTGATGCAGTCCAGAATGCCGCTTCCGACTTCGTAGCCAAGTCCGACGGAGACGCCGTCCAGGCTCCCGCCGAGGATGGGACTCAGCAGCAATAGCTGCCTGAGCCGCCGTACCCAGATACGTCAAGGGGGCACCGGTCCCGCCGCGAGGCGCCGCCGGTGCCCTTGGCGTTTAACCAGGACTTTCACGCAGCCCGCAGTTTCAACCGGACAAGCCGCGTTCCGGTAGTTTGGTTACCATGCACTCCCCCTCAGCCGCCGTCCAAAGCCGTACGGACAAAGAGGGGTTGGGGCCTCCGATCGGCGCCGGGATCGTTACAGCCTTAGTTGGCTTCACGTCCTCCTTTGCCGTGGTTCTGGCAGGACTTAAGGCTGTGGGAGCCAACCAACTGCAGGCTTCCAGCGGACTCCTTGCTTTGACACTGACGTTCGGTGCCGGCACCCTCTGGCTCTCGTGGCGATCAAGGATGCCGATCACCCTGGCATGGTCTACTCCGGGAGCAGCCCTCCTGGCCTCGGCGGGAATGGTCGACGGCGGGTGGCCGGCAGCCGTTGGTGCTTTCCTCGTCGTCGGGGTGCTGATCCTCCTGACAGGGCTGCTTCCCGTCCTTGGCCGCCTGATGAACCGCATCCCCACCGCGCTGGCCCAGGCAATGCTTGCCGGAGTGCTTCTCCCGCTCTGTCTGGCACCCTTTAAGTCCTTGGGATCAGCCCCGCTGCTGGTTGCCCCGGTGATCCTGTGCTGGCTGCTGGTGATGAAGTTTGCCTCCCGCTGGGCCGTCCCCGCCTCCCTTGTGGTCGCCTTGGCTGTCATCGGCATCCATTTGGGGACCAACGGTGTCCAGTTGTCCATGGGCTCCCTGCTGCCCCGCTTCGAGTGGACCACCCCGGCTTTCAGTGCGGAGGCGATGGTGGGACTTGCCCTGCCTTTGTTCATCGTCACCATGGCCTCGCAGAACATTCCCGGGGTTGCCGTCCTGAAGTCCTTCGGTTTCGCTGCCCCGTGGCGTTCGTCCATGACGGTTACAGGCATCGGAACAGTAGTGGGAGCCCCCTTCGGCGGCCACGCCATCAACCTTGCCGCCTTGAGCGCCGCACTGGCGGCAGGGGAAGAGGCAGGAAGGGACCACAGCCGTCGCTGGATCGCGGCGTTCGTGTCAGGCCTCGCCTACTTGGTACTCGCAGCTTTCTCCGCAGCCCTTGTCACGGTGGTCGCGGCTGCGCCACCGGGGCTGCTGGAGGCCGTGGCCGGACTGGCGCTGCTCGGCACCCTGGCCGCCTCCATCTCCTCGGCGCTGGAAGCGGCTGAGGACCGGATTCCCGCCTGCATCACGTTCCTGCTCGCCGCATCGGGACTCAGCTTCGCCGGCGTCGGAGCGGCGTTCTGGGCCCTGGCCGGCGGACTAGCTGTCCGCTGGTTGCTGAAGCCACGTTCCTAGGCTCCAGCGGCGCAGGCAGCCGATAATGCAGATGGCGGGTTGAACCCGGTTCAACCCGCCATCTGCATGGAGCGAGGCCTGAATCAGGCAGGCTCGTGATTCTGGCCTTCACGGGCAAGTGCCGTCAGCCTCGATACTGCGCGGAAATACTTCTTCATGTAGCCGCCAGCCATCATCTCTTCCGTGAAGAGCTTGTCGAAGGGAACACCGCTGGCGAGGATCGGGACATCCTTGTCGTACAGCCGATCCGCCAGAACCACGAACCGCAGGGCTACGGCTTGCTCGGTGATCGTTTCCACGTCGCGCCAGACCACAGCCTCGATGCCGGAAATCAGCTGGCGGTAGCGGCTTGGGTGCACCCCTGCCAAGTGGTCCACGAGGGTCCGGAAATCGTCCACTGCCACAGTTTTGCCGGCGAACTCGCTCTGCATCCGGTGCTTGAGTTCTTCGGTCTTCAAGGGTGCCGGAGCTGCAGGGAGTCCACGGTGCCGGAAGTCCTCGCCGTCGATCCTCACAACGTCGAACTGGTCCGCCAGGACCTGTATCTCGCGTTGGAAGTCGACGGCCGCAAAACGCCCTTCCCCGAGCGAGCCGGGCAAGGTGTTGGACGTGGCAGCGAGTTTCACCCCGGCGTCGGCAAGTTCACGCATGAGCCTGGACATCAGGACGGTATCGCCGGGATCGTCCAGTTCGAACTCGTCGATGCAGACCAATTTGTAGTTGCTGAGGGCCTCAACGGTCTTCCGGAAGGAGAGGGCACCTACGAGGTTGGTGTACTCGACGAACGTCCCGAACGCTTTGGGACCCGGGGACCTGTGCCAGAGAGAGGCCAGCAGGTGGGTCTTCCCGACACCGAATCCACCATCCAGGTAGATTCCCGCCCGGCTGGTGGACTTCTTTGCAAAAAGCTTCTTGAAGATTCCCCCGCCATCGTCGGCACCCACGCTGTCGGCAAAGGCGGACAGCAGTTTGACGGCGTTGGCTTGGCTTGGCTGCGAGGGGTCCGGCCGGTAGCTGTCGAACGACACCTCGCCGAAGCGCGGCGACGGGTAGAACCCCTTCAGGAGTTCTTCCACTGAAACTGCCGGCGTACGGGCAGCCAATTGTTCGATTTGTACCACGGTGGTCCGTTCTTCCGGTTCTGGGTCCCCAGCAAGAATACCGGCTACTGGAGCTCCACGAGCGGGCACGTGACCAAGGCCATGTTTCATCATGTGACCAGCGCCGGAAGCATTTCCTACGGCCCGTGGTTACTGTTGTGAGAACGCCGGGCCGGCAACCACGGATACATGGGCCTGGCATCCTCCGTTGTCAGTGAAAGGCCATCACCATGTCCTACCCCGTTGAACAGAACAACAAGTTCGCCGCCTACGCGAACCCCGAACGCCTGGTTTCCACCGAATGGCTCGCTGCCGCACTTGCGGACGGCGCCCTCGCCGATGGCAAGCTCGTAGTAGTGGAATCCGACGAGGACGTCCTCCTCTACGAAACCGGCCACATCCCCGGAGCCGTCAAGATTGACTGGCACACGGACCTTAACGACGAGGTCACCCGCGACTACGTCGACGGCGCGGCTTTCGCGGCCCTCGCCGCGTCCAAAGGCATCTCGCGCGACAGCACCGTGGTCATCTACGGAGACAAGTCCAACTGGTGGGCCGCCTACGCACTCTGGGTCTTTACCCTGTTCGGCCATGAAGACGTCCGCCTCCTCGACGGCGGCCGTGACAAGTGGATCGCCGAAGGACGCGAACTGACCACCGATGTCCCTTCCCCGGCTGCAGGAACCTACCCTGAGGTGGAGCGGAACGACGCACCCATCCGCGCCTTCAAGGAAGATGTCCTTGCACACTTGGGCAACCCGTTGATCGACGTGCGCTCTCCCGAGGAGTACACCGGACAGCGAACCCACATGCCCGCCTACCCCGAAGAAGGCGCCCTCCGCGGAGGCCACATTCCCACCGCTGCTTCGGTGCCGTGGGCGAAGGCTGCCGCCGAAGACGGCACCTACCGCTCCCGCGAAGAACTCGAGGCACTGTACCTCGGCGAGGCCGGCCTGCACGCCGGCGACGACGTCGTTGCCTACTGCCGCATCGGCGAGCGTTCCAGCCACACGTGGTTCGCGCTGAAGTACCTCCTGGGCTTCGAGTCGGTGCGCAACTACGACGGTTCATGGACCGAGTGGGGCAACGCAGTACGTGTCCCGATCGTCAAGGGCGCCGAGCGCGGCTCGGTCCCCGCTGCACTGGTCCGTAACTAGCGCGTCATCCGGTGGCACTGTGCGTAAGCTGGAAGTGATGAGTACCAACACTTTGCCTACCGCATTGGCGGAAATCGTCGACGACTTCCAGGCCCTCAGTGAGCCTGAACGCCTTCAACTCCTGCTTGAGTTTTCGCGGGGTCTGCCGGAACTTCCTGAGCGGCTGAACGATCACCCGGAGCTGCTGGAACAGGTTGTCGAATGCCAGTCGCCGCTGTTCCTCACCATCGAGTCCGAGAAGAACGCGGCGAACCCTGAAGGGGCCCGTGCCTACAGGCTCTTCTTCAAGGCGCCGCCCGAAGCTCCCACCACCCGTGGCTTCGCCGGAGTCCTGCATGAGGGACTGGATGGTTTGACCGCAGAGGAAATCCTGGCGGTTCCGGATGACATGCCGGAACTGCTGGGGTTGACCCGCGCCATTACCCCCCTGCGCATGCGCGGCATGACCGCAATGCTCGGGCGCATCAAGCGGAAAGTGGCTGCGGCGAGCAGGCTGGAGCGCTAAGCCCATGGCCAGGAAAATGGCTTCACAAGGAACGCCGGCAACAGCAGTTTTGGCTGCGGCCGGCGTTCCTTTTGTTGCACACCCCTATGCACACGATCCCTCTGCTGCCAGCTACGGGCTGGAGGCGGCGGAGGTACTGGGCATCGACCCGGCAAGGGTGTTCAAGACTTTGATGGTCGAAGTCGAGGGCAGGCTAGCCGTGGGGATCGTGCCCGTCTCCGGAACCTTGGATCTCAAGGCCGTGGCCGGAGCCCTCGGGGCCAAGAAAGCGGCCATGGCCGATCCCAAGGCCGCCGAGCGCCGCACCGGCTATGTCCTTGGTGGAATTTCCCCGTTGGGCCAACGCCAGCCCTCCCCCACAGTGCTGGACCAGACTGCGTTCGACTTCGAGACCATCCTGGTTTCCGGAGGCCGTCGAGGGCTGGATATCGAGCTCTCCCCTGTCGATCTCGCCCGCCTGACAAAGGCGGTCCGAGCCCGGATCGGCAGCGTGAAACCCTAGGCTTGGGCGGGCCCGGAGGCGTCCCCGGGGTTTCTGCGTGGAGCGAGTTGGCGTTGCAGCCACGAGCCCACCAGGCGTTCCCATTTTTCAGGATCCACGTTCCATTCCTTGGTGTGCCTGGCACCGTGGAACGGCTCGAATGTCACCATGTCCGGGTTCTTGTCCGCCAGGCTTGCCGATGGCTCGAATGGAACGTAGTCGTCGTCGACGCTGTGGATCAAAAGGGTCGGAGTCCGCAATTCCACCGCCCTGGCTTCCCAGTCCATGGCCTTCAGGTCAACCGGCGCTGACAACCCGGTGAGCCTCCTGCCCAGAGGGTGGCTGAGCATCAGCTGGCCGTATCTGCCCACGTTGTAGGGGATCCTGTTCATTTCGGCGTGGTGTGCCATGACATTGACCCAGTTGATGACGGGTGCGTCCAGCACCAAGGCACGGATCAGGTGGCGGTGCCGGGAGAGGTCCGCTGCCTGCAGGCTGATGGCACCGCCCATGGACCAGCCGAACAGGACTACTTCCTCTGCTCCGTGGGCCAAGGCATAATCGATCGCCGCCTCGAGGTCCCGCCACTCCGTGGAACCCAGTCCGTAGCGTCCGTCCAGTGCCGAGGGGGCCAGCCCGTCGTTGCGGTATGAGATCAGGAGGCTGTCCAGCCCCAGTTCCCTGGCCGTCCGGACGGCGCGGAGCCCTTCCAGCCTGGTGGCACCGCGGCCGTGGACCATGATGGCCCAAATGGCCGCCGAAGCCGCCGGGTCGGCCCGGACCAGCCAGGCCGGAGCCTTGCCTCCTTCGACGTCGATGTCCACGTCTTCGGCAGCCAAGCCGATGGCGGCCGGGTCCGGGTACACGGCCCCGCTCCACCATCCGCGCCGCGCCTCGGACAGATTCCCGCTGTAAACCTCCTCGACCTCCCGGAGGACCGTCTGCTCCGCCGGCGAGTAGGAGACAATCCTGCCGATCCTGGCGTGCCCCCTGCCACCTTCGAAGAACAGGCTGAACACACCATCGATCGTTGTATCCGGGGTGGCGGCGAGGATTACCTGCAGGCCCGGGCCGTCCTTGATGACGGCCAGGACTTCCTGGTCCTCGTGCCTGGCGGCGGGAGTGATGACGCGCCGGGCAAAGTAGACGGCGAGCGCGGACGAGCCCGCACCCACCAGCGCAGCCAATGAACTTCCGGTAAGAACCCCCGCAACGGCCCACTTGGTGCCCACGGAGAGCTTGTTCTCAGCGGCCCCTCCGGCCGGTCGGTTCTTGCTTGCCATGGTTCCATTCTCGCTGCTCGCCGGCCTTCCCCCGGCCAAGGGCATGCCAGCGCGGCGCCGCAGGCGGGGAACGGGGGCTGAAAAGCCTGCGTTGAGCACTTCGGCGGGTCTACGCTGTAGCCATGAGCGATCCCATTGTCATCCTGACAGAAGAGCCTTTGGGCCCCGACGACCGCGCGAACATCGCCAAACTGCTGGACGGGGGTGACGCACCATTGGTCGTCCTTGTGCCTGCCAACACAGAGCGCCATCTGCTGGTGGACTTCCTGGAGAACCTATCGCTGCTGGATATCGCGAAGGCCTTCCGGGAACTGGCACCGCAGTCCCACGATCCGCAGGTTGAACGTGCTGAGGCTTCGCAGGCACTTGCGGCTTCCCTGGTGGCCTTGGAGGGACTGGGGGGCGGCGTCACCGGGGAAATCGTCGACGGCGGCGCGGTTGCGGGCCTTGTCTCAAAGGTACGGTCCCTCGATGCTGCTCAGGCGGTTGTGATCACCCGCCCGCATGCCATTGCCGATACCTTCCACACGGACTGGGCGAACAAGGCCCAGGACCAGCTGGGCCTGCCCGTCCTGCATTTATACGCCGGTTCGGGATTTATCGGCGACTCGTGAGCGTTGGACAAGACATGAGCTCTCCTGAGAACACTGCCCCCACCACCAACGTGCCCGTAGAGAAGTCCGACGCCCAATGGCGCGAGGAGTTGACGCCCGATGAGTATCGGGTGCTGCGCCAGGCGGGGACCGAGAGACCGTATACAGGGGAATACTGGGACACGCATACGGAGGGCGTGTACCAGTGCCGCGCTTGTGGTTCGCGGCTATTCACAAGCCGGGAAAAGTTCGATTCCCACTGCGGCTGGCCGTCGTTCTGGGCCCCGCTGGCGGAGGGAACGGTGCGATACCTGCATGACCGCACATTGGGCATGGAGCGGATTGAGGTTCGGTGTGCCAACTGCGATTCGCATCTGGGCCACGTCTTTGAGGGTGAAGGGTATGACACCCCAACGGATCAGCGTTACTGCATCAACTCCATCTCCTTGCGGCTTGTCGAGTCCGAGGCCGGCTGAACTGTTCCGCACGGGTTCGCTTGGTGAACCCGTGCGGAGTCCTGCCTCCTGCTGGAGCTTGGGAAACGTGTTCGGCACTTATGCCCCAGAGTTTCTTATGCTCAGCCCATTTTTGAATTAGCAAACCTTTTTACGTTGCTACGCTCGCCTCAGAAGCACTACCTACTTCGAAAGGGCTGAGTTCCATGACAACCATCACCGCCTCCACCCTTCCGCTCGTCACTGCCGACAACGCGGATTGGAAGTCCCTCAAGGCAGCAGCAACGGCGCTGCAGGCACACCAGCAGCAGGACGGCTCCATTACGGATCCGGCCTCCCACGCAGAAGCTACATCCCTCGTCGTCACCATCCAGGAAGCCATCACCCGCCTGGCTCCCAGCTTCCCGCACGATGCCCGGTACCTGGACCTCCTGGTGACGGACTTCGAGCGCTGGGCCGCGTCCGGTTTCGGCGTTCCGGACTTCCTGGATTCCCTCCAGGCTTTCCAGCCCCAGGAACAGCGGATCGATGGCCTCCAGCACCTGGTGGTCTTCCCGATGTACACGCAGAACGGGAGCACCAACCGCTTGGTCGAGGCTGTCCTGATCGAGGTCATCTGGCCGGAGTTCATTGGCGGACTCGAGGCCGGGGACTACTCCAACAAACTCTTCGTCCCTATCCGCTTTGTCGACTTCACGGCAGGCTATGACACCAACTCGGCCGTCCTCTTCCCCGAGACGGTTGCCGTTCGTGAGACCCCGACGTTCACGTGGGGCGCCATCTTCGCAGATCGGGAAGCTGCCCGTTTCCGCCGCGTCCTGAAGGCCGCCGCGGAAACAACTTCGCTGGAACTCCCCGAGGACGCCGCCCAACTGCTCGAGGACCAGGAACTGACGCAGCGCACGTTCGTCATGTGGGACCTCATCCACGACCGCACGCACATGCGCGGCGATCTTCCCTTCGATCCGTTCATGATCAAGCAGCGCATGCCCTTCTTCCTGTACTCCCTGGAGGAACTCCGCTGCGACCTCACGGCCTTCCGCGAGGCAGTCCGCATTGAGAAGGACGAGGAAGCAGACCCGGACGCCCGGAGCCACGCCAAGCTTGTCCAGTACGCGGTGATCTTCGACCGTATTTTCCGCTTCGCCATCACGGGAAGCCGGGTCCGCAACTACGACGGACTGGGTGGGCAGCTTCTGTTCGCCTGGATGCACCAGCACCGCGTGTTGCACTGGACCGACAGCAAACTCAGCATCGACTGGGAGGAAGCTGCCGCCGTCGTGGTTGAATTGGGTGCCCGTATCGAGGACCTGTACTGGCGCTCCATTGACCGGCCAAAGGCTGCCCACTGGCTTGCCGCCTATGAACTCATTTCGGAGACCGTCACCCCGCACCCGGCATCCGTCTGGGCGAAGGGCCCCGACGCCCTTCCGCTCGCTGGTCCCCCGCGGGCTCTGACGGACCAGGTGCTGGACGATGAGTTCCCGCTGTCCATGTTCTACGAAGCACTGGAGAAGAAGATGCGCCCCGTGATCGAGTCCACCACCGGCATTACGGGTGCGACGGCGGCCTGATGCCGGAATTGACTGTCCTTGTGACCGGCGGAAGCAGCGCTTCCGGCGTCGCGGCAGCGCGGGCGTTGGGGGCCGCCGGTCACAGGGTTTTCACCATCGGCTCCCGCCAGGACCGGATTGAGGCAGCCGCCCTTGAGGCAGGCCACGGTGCAACGCCGCTGGTCTGCGACCTTGCCCGGCTGGACTCCGTGCGCCAACTCGCCACGACCCTGAGCGGACTCGGCGCGGACCACGTGGACGGCGTCATCCACCTGGTAGGCGGCTGGCGGAGCGCCACCGGAATCGAAGACCAATCCGATGACGACTGGGACGCCCTTGAAACGGGCGCCATCACAACGCTCCGCAATGTCTCCAGGGTCTTCTACGGCCAACTGGCTGCCTCGCCCAGGGGACGCCTCGCCATGGTGTCATCGACGACGGCGGCAGCCCCCACAGCTGCGGCGGCCAGCTACGCTGCAGCCAAGGCCGCCGCCGAGGCATGGACCTTGGCGGTGGCGGACGGTTTCCGCCGCGACCAGGCCGGGAGCCGAGGTACCGACCACCCCCTGGAACAACACAGCGCGGCAGTGGTCTTCGTAGTGAAGTCCCTCGTTGATGCATCGATGCGCCAGGCCCACCCCGAACGGAAATTCCCCGGCTACACGGATGTCGAAGAGTTGGCCGCGGCCGTAGCCCGCCTTTTCGACCAGCCGGCAGCAACACTGAACGGCCAGCGGATCCTGCTGGCCAAATAGACTTGAAAGCGTGAATGAACAAGTGACGAGCACTACACAGGCTGTCCACCTTGACAGCAGCACCACGGATCACGGCCGGCTGCACGACCCATCGATCCGGGGTTTCGCCTCCGATAACTACTCCGGTGTGCATCCCGAAATCCTTGCCGCCCTCGCTGCGGCCAACGGCGGTCACCAGGTTTCCTACGGGGAGGACGTCTACACGTCCCGGCTCCAGGAAGTCATGGAGCAGCAGTTCGGCACCGCGATCGAATGCTTCCCCGTTTTCAACGGCACCGGAGCCAACGTCCTGTCCCTGCAATCGCTGCTGCCCCGTTGGGGAGCCGTGGTCTGTGCATCCACGGCGCATATCAACATGGACGAGAACGGTGCGCCTGAGCGGATCGGTGGCATGAAGCTGCTTCATGTACCCACGGAAGACGGGAAGCTGACGCCCGAACTCATCGACCGCGAGGCGTGGGGATGGGGAGACGAGCACAGGGCCCAGCCGCTGGCAGTTTCGATCACCCAAACCACCGAACTGGGCACCTGCTACACCGCCGAAGAGGTACGCGCGATCGCCGACCACGCCCATTCCAAGGGCATGAAGCTCCACATGGACGGGGCCCGGCTTGCCAATGCCGCAGCCCACCTTGGGGTTCCCCTGCGTGCATTCACCCGGGATGCAGGCGTGGACATCCTCTCGTTCGGCGGCACCAAGAACGGTCTCCTCTTCGGCGAAGTGGTCATTGCCTTGAACCCCGAGGCCGCCCATGGACTGAAGTTCCTTCGAAAGATGAACATGCAGCTTGCCTCGAAGATGCGGTTCATCTCAGCCCAGTTCATCGCCCTCCTGGAAGACGGCCTGTGGCTTCGATCAGCGGAGCACGCAAACGCGATGGCAACCCGGCTGCGCACGGCCGTGGAGGGCATCGACGGCGTCGAGCCTACCCAGGCAACCCAGTCCAACGGCGTCTTCGCCATTCTTCCGGAAGGCGTCGCCGACAGGCTCCGCGCCTCGTTCGCGTTCTACGACTGGGACGCCGCACGCCGGGAGGTTCGCTGGATGTGCTCGTTCGACACAACCGAGGCAGATATTGACGGGTTCGTTGCCGCCATCAAGCGGGAGTTGACCGCCGGATAATGCCTGCATTCCGGGGCGGCGAGCCTGCATGGAAACGCCGCCCCGGGCGCATAACCTGCGATGGTGAACGCCCTCGCACAGGTTCCCGCGGATTTTCTCCACGCGTTGGGAACGCTCCGAAAAGCACAATGCCGCAGCGAATTGCGGCTGGACGAGATCCCCGCTCCGGCCCGTTTGGCTCCCTACGCCGTTGCCCTCGGCGCAGAAGTCTTCCGGCCCACCGCGGCCACCCGCCGGGTCCCGGTGCACGGCCCCGCTGCCAAAGCATTCGTGGAAACCCAGGGAACCGCGCCGGCCGATGACGAGGACGACGAACTCGCCACGGGCCGGTTCATCCTGCTTTACGACCCTGAGGGCTCGGCCGTCTGGGAGGGCGAATTCCGGATTGTTACGTATATCCGCGCCCAGATGGACGCCGAGATGGGAAATGACGCCATGCTGGGCTCGGTGGCCTGGACCTGGCTGGTGGACGCCCTTGAGAACCATGCGGCGCAGTACCGTGCAGCAGGCGGGACGGCCACACGGGTCCTGTCAGAAAGTTTTGGCACCTTGTCCGAACGCCCCGACACCATAGACATCGAGCTGCGGGCGTCGTGGACACCGGCAACTTCCGACATCCAGGCCCACCTCGAAGCGTGGTCAGACATGGTCTGCACGTTCGCCGGCCTCCCGCCTTTGCCACCTGGCGTCACCGGATTGCCCAACAGGAGGCTCAATTGAAAGCACCGCAAACCCATCTCCCGGCCTGCAGTGGCGGAAATCGGTAAGCTTAAGCCATCATGACCCCTGAAAACCTGGAAAAAACCACAGCCGGCGATCCGGTTGCTGATCCCACTGCACACATCAAGGTTGAAGGCTTCGACAGCCACGTTCCCGAAGTCATCGAACTCGACTCCCCACGCGAAGGCGTCCCCCCTGTCATAGATACTCCTGCGGGCCTGGAAAGGTGCGCTGCGGCCATCGCAGCGGGTACCGGACCGGCTGGCGTTGATGCGGAGCGGGCCTCCGGTTTCCGTTACGGCCAGCGCGCGTTCCTGGTCCAGATCCGCCGTGAAGGATCGGGGACCTGGCTGATTGATCCCGAACCGTTCGGCAACCTGGGCATCGTCAATGATGCCCTGCGGGGCGTTGAGTGGATCCTGCACGCTGCAACGCAGGACCTCCCTTGCCTCTCCGAACTGGGGATGTGGCCGGACAAGCTCTTCGATACCGAACTCGCAGCCCGCCTCGCAGGACTCCCGCGGGTGGGGCTGGCAGCCGTAATCGAGCAACTGCTCGGCTTCGGCCTGGCCAAGGAGCATTCCGCTGCGGACTGGTCCACCCGGCCGCTGCCTGAACCGTGGTTGCGCTACGCAGCCCTCGACGTCGAAGTCCTTGCCGAATTGCGCGAAGAACTCGTCGAACTGCTGGAGGCCGATGGGAAACTCGACTTCGCGGAACAGGAATTCGCAGGCATCCTGGCTGCTGGAATCGCACCTCCGCGTGTCGATCCTTGGCGCAAGACCTCCGGCCTGCACCAGATCCGCGACCGTCGGCAACTGGCCGCAGTCCGCGAATTGTGGCTCGAGCGGGATCAATTGGCTCGCAAGCGCGACGTCGCCCCCGGCCGCCTCATTCCGGATGCGGCCTTGGTGGCCGCAGCCAAAGCACTGCCCACCACCGTTCCCCAACTGCTGGCCACCAAAGGCTTCCACGGGAGGTCCGCCCAGCGCGAGGCACCCCGGTGGCTTCGCTGCATCACTACCGCCCGCACACTGACGGATTTGCCGCCGCTTCACCTCCCCACCAACGCCCCGCCGCCCCCGCGGGTATGGGCGGACCGGGATCCCGAGGCTGCGGCCCGCCTGGGTACGGCCCGTCCGGCCCTGCAGGAGAAAGCCGACGAGCTGAAGCTGCCCGTGGAAAACCTGCTCACCCCGGACTTCCTCCGGCGCGTGGCGTGGCGGCCGCCGTCGGAAGTCACCTTGGACAGCATCGCGGCCGAACTGCGCGCGCTCGGCGCCCGCGAGTGGCAGATCTCCTTCGCGGCACCCATCCTGGTCGAAGCCTGCTTGAACCCCAAGCCGCTCCCGGCAAAGGAGCCAAAACCCAAGGAAACAGCTTGAAGCCGGAACGCCGGCGCCAAGGCCCGCTTCCCCGAACCACCGGTTCGAGGAAGCGGGCCTTCTGCTTATCTCCTTGTTGCATGGAAAGTTACTGGTGAGTAACATTGCATCAATGCCATCCGGTGGCCGCGTTGCGGCTCCGGTACCCATGTCTCGATGAGGAGTACTCCATGAGTCCTACACCCAATGCGCCAAGGAACATCCGGGACGTCGTCTTCGTGGACGGCGTGCGCACACCCTTCGGCAAAGCTGGCGAGAAGGGGATCTACGCCGGTACGCGGGCAGACGACCTCGTGGTGAAATGCCTTCGGGAACTGATGCGCCGTAACCCCACGCTCCCGCCCGAACGTGTCGACGAGGTAGCCATTGCGGCAACCACCCAGACAGGGGACCAAGGGCTCACCATCGGCCGGACCGCGGCGCTCCTGGCCGGCCTCCCCCGCACCGTTCCCGGCTTCGCGATCGACCGCATGTGCGCCGGCGCGATGACCGCAGTGACGACGACGGCGAGCGGCATTGGCTTTGGCGCCTACGACGTCGTGATCGCCGGCGGCGTGGAGCACATGGGCAACCACCCCATGGGGGCGGGGGCGGATCCCAACCCGAGGTTCATGTCAGAACGCCTGGTGGACCCGGCTGCGCTCAACATGGGCAACACCGCCGAGAACCTCCACGACCGGTTCCCGTCCATCACCAAGCAGCGTACAGACGCCTACGCGGCAGCTTCGCAGGCCAAGCTGGCCGCAGCCTACTCAGAGGGCCGGATCCAGGAGGACCTGGTACCGGTGGCTACGCTGAAGCCGGGCCAGGGCTGGACCGTCCATAGCGTTGACGAACCACCGCGTCCGGGCACCACGGTGGAAGACCTCTACGGGTTGAGGACACCCTTCCGGGCCCATGGGCGGGTCACCGCCGGCAACGCCGCCGGGTTGAACGACGGTGCCACAGCGGCACTGCTTGCCTCCGCTGACGCAGCGGAGGAACTTGGACTACCCGTAAAGATGCGCCTGGTCTCCTATGCATTTGCCGGCGTCGAACCGGAAGTCATGGGCATCGGTCCCGTGCCCGCCACTGAAAAGGCCCTCAAGAACGCCGGGCTATCCATCGAGGACATCGGCCTGTTCGAAATCAACGAGGCTTTCGCCGTCCAGGTGCTGAGCTTCCTGGACCACTTCGGAATCGCCGACGACGATCCGCGCGTCAACCGCTATGGCGGTGCCATCGCAGTGGGACACCCGCTGGCCTCCTCAGGTGTTCGGCTCATGACGCAACTGGCCCGCCAGTTCGAAGAAGACCACTCGGTTCGGTTCGGCATCACCACCATGTGCATCGGCCTCGGCATGGGCGCGACCGTGATCTGGGAAAACCCGCACCACGCGGACTACGCATCCGCTTCCGCCACTTCCGTTACCAATGCAGAAGGAGACGCAGCATGAGCGCCAGCGACTTCACGAAACTTGCCGCTTTGTTCCCCGACGAAGTTGTGACGCACTCGTACGTGCAGGATGTCGAGCTGCCAGGCGGCGCGGGCACGTTTGCGCTGATCACCCTGGACAACGGGCTCGACCACAGCAAGCCCACCACCCTGGGGCCCAATACGCTGGTGGAATTGGGCACCGCCCTTGAAGGGTTGAAGGAACGCGCCGAACGCCGGGAAATCGTGGGCGTCGGTGTGACCGGCAAACCGTACTTCCTGGTTGCCGGGGCGGACCTGTCCGCCGTCAAGGGCCTCAAAGAGCGTGAGCACGGCCTTTGGATGGCGCAGCTGGGACACGATGTCTACGCCACCCTGGCCAATCTCGGAGTGCCGAGCTTTGCCTTCATCAACGGCCTGGCACTGGGCGGCGGACTCGAAATCGCCCTTCAGTCGACCTACCGGACCGTCTCCACCGGCGCCGGTGCCCTGGCCCTCCCCGAAGCTTTCCTTGGGCTTGTTCCCGGCTGGGGCGGCGTCTACATCCTTCCACGGCTGATTGGCCCGGAAAACGCCGTCAAGGTCATGATCGAGAACCCGCTAAGCAACAACAAGACCCTGACCGGACCACAGGCCTACCAGCTCGGAATTGCCGACGCGCTCTTTGAGCCGGCCGACTTCCTCGAACAATCGCTGGCCTGGGCCGGAAGCGTAATCTCCGGCCAGACCGTGCCCGAGCGGAAGAACGCCGTCGACCCCTCTCATGAGGCGGCAGCTGCCCGCTGGACCTCAGCTGTCTCCGCCGGAAGGGCGTTCGTCGAATCGAAGACTTCCAACGCCTCCCCTGCACCGGCCAAGGTGCTGGACATCATGGAAGCCAACCGCACCATGAGCCAGGCCGAATCGGCTGCACTTGAGTGCGAAACCCTCGCGGACCTCATGCAGACCGACGAATTCCGCTCCACCGTGTACGCCTTCCTGGACCTGGTTCAGAGGCGCTCGAAGCGGCCGGCCGGCGCGCCGGACCGCAAGCTGGCCCGGCCCGTCACGAAGGTAGGAGTGGTGGGCGCCGGCCTGATGGCCAGCCAACTGGCGCTGCTCTTCGCCGGCCAGTTGAAGGTTCCCGTGGTCATGACGGACATCGATCAGGCCCGCGTGGACAAGGGCGTGGCCTACGTTCACGCCGAGGTGGACAAACTGCTGCAAAAGGGCCGTATCAAGCCTGACGCGGCAAACCGGACCAAGGCGCTCGTCACGGGCTCAGTATCCAAGGACGCGTTCCGCGACGCCGACTTCGTGATCGAGGCTGTCTTTGAAGAACTGCAGGTCAAGAAGCAGGTTTTCGCGGAAGTCGAAGCAATCGTCTCACCCGAATGCATCCTGGCAACCAACACATCTTCACTTTCGGTCACCGCCATGGCCGAGGATCTGGAACACCCTGAGCGACTGGTGGGCTTCCACTTCTTCAACCCGGTTGCAGTCATGCCGTTGCTTGAAATCGTGCGCGCACCCAAGACGGAGGACGCCGTCCTCGCTACCGCATTCGAGTTGGCGAAGGGACTCAGGAAAACTGCTGTCCTGGTCAAGGATGCCGCCGCTTTCGTGGTCAACCGCATCCTGCTGAGGCTTATGGGCGAGGTCATCGCAGCCTTTGACGAAGGTACGCCGGCCGAAATTGCGGACAATGCGCTCCGCCCCATGGGACTTCCCATGACCCCCTTCACGCTGAGCGCCATGGTGGGGTTGCCGGTGGCACAGCACGTACAGGAATCCCTGCACGCTGCTTTTGGGGAGAGGTTCCCTGTTTCCCAGAACCTGCAGAAGCTCATTGACAACGGCGTGAAGACCCTGTGGCAGCCGGGGCCGGACGGAAAACCGGTCATTCCGGCGGAGACCCTGGCCATCCTGTCCTTTGGCAACAGCCCGTCTTCCGGGGAAGAGGTCCTCCGCCGCACACAGGACGCCTTGGCCGAAGAGATTGGCCTGATGCTCAGTGAAGGCGTGGTGGCCGGTCCGGAGGACATCGACTTGTGCATGATCATGGGTGCCGGGTGGCCCATGTTCCTGGGCGGGATCACGCCCTACCTTGACCGGGTCGGCGCCTCTGAACGCGTCAACGGCAAGCGGTTCCTTGCTCCCGGCATTGCCTCCGCACCGGCATAGACCACACCCTCTCTCACATCCCGGCGGCCTAAACGGAACGCTCTCTCACTGACGTGAGAGAGCGTTCCGTTTTAAGGCCTGTCTTGTGCGAGAGCGAGGCATCAAAGGGGGCAGGGTGTGAGCGGAGGCTAGAAGAGTGCCACCTTGGGTGACTTCGGGAAGATCGCATCGAGTTCGTCACGTTCCTCTTGCGTGGGCACCCACCTGACAGCCTCGGCATTCTGGCGTACCTGCTCCGGCCGGGTGGCCCCGGCGATGACGCTGCCGACGCCGGGCTGCGCGGCGAGCCAGGAGAACGCCACCTCCAGCTCCGTGAGGCCCCGTTCCTTCGCGAACTGTTCGAAGCGGCCCAACTGTTCCCAGTCTGCGTCGTGCACCAGGTTCGTCCGGGTGTGGCTCAGCCGCGACCCTTCAGGAGCCTTGCCCGGGGAGTATTTTCCAGTCAGCAGACCGTTGGCCAGCGGGAAGTACGGAAGCATGCCCAATGAGAACGCATTAGCCGCAGGCAAGACCTCCAGTTCCGCACGGCGGTCCAGAAGGTTGTAATGGTTTTGCGTCGAAATGAACCGGGCACCGCCCAACTGGCGGGCCACATACTCTGCCTCGGCAATCTGCCAACCAGCAAAGTTCGAATGCCCGATGTAACGGACCTTGCCGCTGCGCACCAGGTCATCCAGTGCCGCGAGGGTCTCGTCGATGGGCGTTGCGTGGTCCGGTGTGTGGTACTGGTACAGGTCGATCCATTCGGTGCCCAGGCGTCGCAGCGAAGCCTCCACGGCCTGGACAATGTAACGGCGGGAGCCACGGGCTCCGAAGTCATTGCCGTTGGCGCCGCGCATGTCCATTCCGAACTTCGTTCCGATGACTACGTCGTCCCGCTGACCACGGAGCGCCTTCCCGAGCATCGTCTCGCTGAGTCCGGGCTCGCGTCCGTAGACGTCGGCGACGTCGAAAAGGGTCACGCCTGCCTCGATCGCGGCGTGCACCACGGCGTCGGTGCCCTCCTGCGATTCGGTAGGCGTATTGGCGCGGCCAAGGTTGTTGCACCCCAGCCCCACAGCTGAAACAGTCAGTCCGGAGCGGCCAAGGCGTCGATATTCAGTCATGGTGCCACCCTACAACGCAACCCCTG
Source organism: Paenarthrobacter sp. NPDC089675 (assembly GCF_044749185.1). Classification (NCBI taxonomy): domain Bacteria; kingdom Bacillati; phylum Actinomycetota; class Actinomycetes; order Micrococcales; family Micrococcaceae; genus Paenarthrobacter; species Paenarthrobacter sp. NPDC089675. Next base: position 615,716 of record NZ_JBIVHM010000002.1, read on the forward strand.
AACGATCGTCACCCAAGGCAACAAGATCAGGCTTCGCCGCCCCCTGCGGAGGCGTAGCTGATACCCGACTCCTCCATGGCTTCCTCCAGCTGTGCGATGGCTACAGGGCCCATGCCGTGCAGCTTCGACGCTTTGAGTTCGCCGAACTCCGCCAATTGCTCGAGCGTTTCAATTCCCTGGTGAGCCAAAGCCCGTCTGGCAGGTGCGGCCAGCCCCTTCGGCAGCGGCGTGTGTCCTGGCCAGTTGCTCTTGTGCGGCATGGAAACTCCCCTTTTGTGCAATAGCTGCTTGCCATGGCTGGTACTTAGAGGGTAAAGCCAGCGCCTGCCTTGGGCGAGTGCTTGACCTTGAAAGCGGTCGGATCATCATACGGTGCCGCAGCAATGCTGAGCTTGGTGAAGTCAAGATCCTCGTTGCGGACACAGACTTTGATCGCGTTGACAGCCTTGTTGACGTCGGGACAGAGGCAGAAGATGTTGAGCCGGGAGTTTCCCATCTCTGAGCGGTCCACGACGCCGAGGCCCCGCCACGCAAGTTCCGTGGTCAGTGCGGACTTGGCCTTGCGCTCCAGGTGCTTGTCGCGTTCTGTCCCGTCTTTGGTCTTCAAGGCAAACTGGGCCACCACCCAGAACTGCTGCGAAGGGGCAATCTCGGCGTAGCCGTCATCTTCGCATTGGGCCGCGAAGGCCGCCATGAGGCCCTCGGCTGTCGTGTCGTCGTCGACCCCGGATTCTTCGGTACTGCTTTGGTGTCCCACCACACCGTGGTTGACCACGAAGTGCTGGTCCTCGTCGTCGAACCAGGCTTCCCGGAAGTGCAGGACTCCCCCGTCATCGCGTTTGTACATGCGGATGAGTCCGCTCATGACCGTCCTTTCCTGAACCACTCGACGCTGGCGGCGGCAGGCGCCGCGACGTCAAAGGGTGCTTCCATATTCTCCACAGCCTGCAGGAGCGCGGCACATTCGGTGCGCATGCTCTCCACCGTTTCCGGCGGATAGTCCATCCTGAGGCGATGATCTTCGAACTCGTCCACGTCGTCGACAAAGACGCCACGCGTCGTGGAGCGGATGACGTCCAGGTCCATATCGATCATGTGGAACTCGGTAACTCCCGGCCGGATCGTCTTCCACTCATGCGCGGTGGCCAGGTCAACGTAGATCCGGAAATCGCCGGGATAGGAATCGTCGTAGAACGTGGCGACGAACTCGCCGCTGCGGGGTACCAGCAGCACTGCATCGGAGGCGGTATAGAACGCTGCACCGGGGCGGGAGCAGAATTCGCCGGCGCCCTGGAAGATCCACCACCCGTGGATGTCCTCACCCAGGTACAGTCCAGGTACCACCCAATGTGCCTTGCCGTTCCATTTCCTGTTCCGGGCAACCACCATGTCTCCCGGTTGCAGTGCACCGGGATGCCGGGCCGTGCTCACAACTTGGGCAGACTGCCGGTGGTCGGGTGTTCCTGGCCCGGCAACGGCCTGGCAAAGGGGACCTTGGTCCCCAGAACCTGGGCAACGACGTCGTGGGTGATCTTCTGGGCCGTAAGGCCCACCCTCTCAAGGACCTGGCTCCGCGAACCATGAACCAGGAACTCCACGGGCAGTCCTACTTCATTCAGTGCCGTATCCACTCCTGCGGCCCGCATTTCCTGGCGGATGCGTGAACCCACGCCTCCAGCGCGGACACCGTCCTCGATGCAGATCACCAGTCGGTGGCGGGCGGCCAAGGCAATAATGGACTTCCGGACCGGCAGGACCCACCGCGGATCCACCACGGTCGAGCTGATGCCTTGTGCGCCAAGCCGGTCGGCGACATCCAGGGCAAGCTCGGACATGGCCCCAACACTGACAATCAGGACGTCATTCTCAGTGGATCCTTCCGGGCGCCGGGCCAAAACGTCCACGCCGTCCTTGAGCCGCTCGATCGCCTCGATTTCGGTTCCGACGCTTCCCTTGGAGAAACGCACAACCGTGGGCGCATCATTGACGGCCACGGCTTCCCGCAACTCTTCGCGCAACCGGGTGGCATCCCGCGGAGCCGCGAGATGGAGTCCGGGAACAATCTGGACCATGGCCATATCCCACATGCCGTGGTGGCTGGGCCCGTCCGGGCCGGTCACCCCTGCACGGTCCAAGACCACGGTGACTCCGGCTTTGTGCAGGGCGACGTCCATCAACAACTGGTCAAAGGCACGGTTCAGGAAGGTGGCGTAGACGGCCACCACGGGATGAAGCCCACCGTAAGCCATGCCCGCAGCCGAAGTCAGCGCGTGCTGTTCCGCTATACCGACGTCGATGACGCGTTCGGGGTGGCGCTCGGCAAACTTATGCAGGCCCACGGGGATCAGCATCGCCCCTGTGATGCCGACGATGTCTTGCCGCTCATCTGCGATGTCCGCGATTTCTTCCGCGAACACCGATGTCCAGGAGCGGGCGCCCGGCATCTCAGTGGACTCGCCTGTTTCCGGGTCGATGATCCCCACGGCGTGGAATTGGTCGGCTTCGTTGGCGAGGGCGGGAGCGTAGCCGTGGCCCTTCTCCGTCATGGCATGCACGATGACCGGACCACCGTAAGCCTTCGCAGTGCTCAAAGCGTTTTCCATGGCCTGGAGGTTGTGCCCGTCCACAGGTCCGATGTACTTCATGCCGAGGTCCTCGAACATGCCCTGCGGGGCCCACCAGTCCTTGATGCCCTTCTTCATGGCATGCAGGCTCTTGTAGGTGAACTGTCCCACCGGGCCGCCGTTCTGGAGCCGCTTTTTCCACCAGTCGAGCATGCCTTCGTAGGCCGGCGCAGTCCGTAGGGAATCGATGGTGGGGCGAAGGGAAGCAAGGTAATCGGCCAAGCCACCCACCGTAGGCGCATAGGAACGCCCGTTGTCGTTGACCACGATCACCACGCGGCGGCGCTTGTCCGCTGCGATGTTGTTGATGGCTTCCCAGGTCATGCCGCCGGTCAGGGCGCCATCACCCACAATCGCGACGACGAACCGGTCGCCTTCCCCGGTAAGCTGCCGGGCCCGGGAAATGCCGTCCGCCCAGGAAAGGGACGACGACGCGTGCGAGCTTTCCACGATGTCATGCTCGGATTCCGCCCGGTCCGGATAGCCGGAGAGTCCACCTTGCTGGCGCAGAGTGCTGAAGTCCTGCCGCCCGGTCAGCAGCTTGTGCACGTAGGACTGATGGCCGGTATCGAAGACGATGCTGTCGCGAGGGGATTCGAAAATCCTGTGCACTGCCATGGTCAGTTCCACGACGCCCAGATTGGGCCCCAAGTGGCCTCCCGTTGCGGCCACATTGGTGATCAGGAAGTCCCTGATCTCTCCTGCCAGCTGGTCCAGCTCGGAACCGGACAGCTTGCCCAGGTCCTGCGGATCCTTGATGGATTCCAAGAGTCCCAAGGGCCCTCCTTACGGTGAATGACGTGCTCGTTAACTTTAGCGCGTTGCCCGGCTGACCGTGTCTACGGCGTGCGGCCGGGCCGAGTCTACGGCGTGCGCCGGCCCCGCGGGGCCGCCGCTCGGATAAAACACAGGCAGCCCCGGCTGGTCTGGCGACCAGCCGGGGCTGCCTTTGCATCGGAATCAGCTGAGGCCAGCCGGGTCCTTATGCGGAGATCTGCCGAAGCACGTACTGCAGGATGCCGCCGTTGCGGTAGTAGTCCGCTTCACCCGGTGTATCGATGCGCAGCACGGCGTCGAAGGACTTGGACGAGCCATCCTCAGCCGTTGCCGTGACCTTGAGGGTCTTGGGCGTGGTGCCGTTGTTCAGCTCGGTAACGCCTTCCACGGAGAAGGTCTCCGTGCCGGTGAGACCGAGGGTCGCAGCGGTTTCACCTGCGGGGAACTGCAGCGGAAGAACACCCATGCCGATCAGGTTCGAGCGGTGGATACGCTCGTAGCTTTCGGCGATGACTGCCTTGACGCCCAGGAGCGCCGTACCCTTGGCTGCCCAGTCGCGGGACGAGCCAGAGCCGTACTCCTTGCCGGCGAGGACAACCAGCGGTGTTCCTGCGGCCTGGTAGTTCTGCGCGGCGTCGTAGACGTAGGCCTGCGGGGCGCCTTCCTGGGTGAAGTCGCGGGTGAAGCCACCTTCGACGCCGTCCAGGAGCTGGTTCTTGATGCGGATGTTGGCGAAGGTGCCACGGATCATGACTTCGTGGTTGCCACGGCGCGAACCGTAGGAGTTGAAGTCCTTGCGCTCCACACCGTTTGCCAGCAGGTACTGGCCCGCAGGGGTGTCCGACTTGAAGGAACCGGCCGGGGAGATGTGGTCCGTAGTGACGGAGTCGCCGAGCTTCAGCAGGACGCGGGCACCCGTGATGTCCTGGACGGGATCCGGCTGTGCCTTCATGCCTTCGAAGTATGGGGGCTTCCGGACGTAGGTGGAGTCCTCGGCCCAGGCGAAGGTGTCACCGGCGGGGGTGTCGAGTGCCTTCCAGCGCTCGTCGCCGTCGAAGACGCCTTCGTAGCCCTTGGCGAACATGCCCTCGTCGATGGAGGAGTCAATGACTTCCTGCACCTCGGTGGGGTTCGGCCAGATGTCCTTCAGGAAGACTTCGTTGCCTTCGGCGTCCGTGCCGAGGGCATCGGTGTCGAAGTCAAAGTCCATTGAACCGGCAAGGGCGTAGGCGATGACCAACGGCGGGGAAGCCAGGTAGTTCATCTTGACGTCCGGGTTGATGCGGCCTTCGAAGTTACGGTTACCGGAAAGGACAGCCGTCACGGAGAGGTCGTTGGCCTGGATCGCCTCGGAGATTTCCGGCTCGAGCGGGCCGGAGTTACCGATGCAGGTCGCGCAGCCGTAACCGACGATGTAGAAGCCGAGCTTCTCAAGGTACGGGGTCAGTCCGGACTTCTCGTAGTAGTCGGTGACTACCTTGGAGCCGGGAGCAACGGACGTCTTGACCCACGGCTTGGAGGTGAGGCCCTTGTCAACGGCGTTGCGTGCAAGCAAGGCTGCAGCAAGCATCACCGAGGGGTTGGACGTGTTGGTGCAGGACGTGATCGATGCGATGGACACCGCACCGTGGTCCAGTTCGAACTCGCGGCCATCGGCCGTGGTGACCTTGACCGGCGCGGACGGACGGCCGTTGGCGCCGTTGGCTGCCGAGAAGACGCGTTCAGTCTCCGTGGTGTGGGAGTCCGCGTGGGTGAAGGACGGAGCATCCGAAGCCGGGAAGGTCTCGTCGAGGGACTCGTCCACGCTGCCGTCTTCGATGGCGACGTAGTTGTGGATGTCCTTGCGGAACTGCTCCTTGGCGTCCGTGAGCTCGATGCGGTCCTGCGGACGCTTCGGGCCCGAAATGGACGGCACAACGGTGGAGAGGTCCAGCTCGAGGAACTCGGAGAAGCGCAGTTCGCGGGAAGGATCGTGCCAGAGGCCCTGTTCCTTGGCGTAGGCCTCCACGAGGGAGACGTTCTCCTCGGAGCGGCCCGTCAGGCGCAGGTAGTCGAGGGTGACGTCGTCGATCGGGAACATGGCAGCCGTGGAACCGAATTCCGGGCTCATGTTGCCGATCGTGGCGCGGTTGGCCAGCGGCACGGCTGCAACGCCTTCACCGTAGAACTCGACGAACTTGCCAACCACACCGTGCTTGCGGAGCATCTCGGTGATGGTCAGTACGACGTCGGTAGCCGTGGCGCCTGCGGGGATGCTGCCGTTGAGCTTGAAGCCGACAACGCGGGGAATCAGCATGGAGACGGGCTGGCCGAGCATGGCTGCTTCGGCTTCGATACCGCCAACGCCCCAGCCCAGGACACCGAGGCCGTTGACCATGGTGGTGTGCGAGTCGGTGCCGACACAGGTGTCCGGGTAGGCGCGGAGCACGCCGTCAACTTCGCGGGTCATGACCGTGCGGGCCAAGTACTCGATGTTGACCTGGTGGACGATGCCGGTTCCCGGAGGAACTACCTTGAAGTCGTCGAAAGCGGTCTGTCCCCAACGCAGGAACTGGTAGCGCTCACCATTGCGCTGGTATTCGATCTCCATGTTGCGCTCCAGCGCGCCGGAGTTACCGAAAGCATCGATCTGGACGGAGTGGTCGATGACCATTTCCGCCGGTGCCAGCGGGTTGACGCGCTTGGGGTCACCGCCGAGTTCCTTCACTGCCTCGCGCATGGTGGCGAGGTCAACGACGCACGGAACGCCGGTGAAGTCCTGCATGATGACGCGTGCCGGGGTGAACTGGATTTCGGTATCGGGCTCCGCATTGGGGTCCCAACCGGCAAGGGCGCGGACATGGTCAGCCGTTATATTGGCGCCATCCTCAGTCCGCAGGAGGTTTTCAAGCAATACCTTGAGGCTGAACGGAAGGCTGTCTGCGCCCTCTACGGAGTTCAACCGGAAAATTTCATAGTCGGTGCCGGCTACATTCAGTACGCCTTTGGAACCGAAGCTGTCCACAGTGCTCATGGCAGGACTCCTCTCGCAACAGTTTCATCTTTGTCGCGTGGTTGGCCGCTAGCCAGTTAGGCACACCTTACTTAGCCCTGCGGCACTTTCTTATTGGTTGCCCCGGTCCGCGGGCACCGGGGGGCCATGCGGAGCAGGACTTCTACGCCCATCGTAGTGGCATACGCCTCCTCTACAGCAGTACCCGCCGGCCCCCGTACCCGCGCCGGGCCCTAAGCGTCCGGCACGAGCAACCCCACCGTTTCCAGATGGTGGGTGTGTGGATAGAGGTCAAAGGCCCGCAGCGCTTCGAGACGCCAGCCGCCGTGGTGGAAGTAACCCAAATCACGCGCAAAGGAAGCCGGGTCGCACGACACATAAGCAATGGCACGCGGGTTGGTCTCAATGAGTTGCCGGACTACGGCTTTCCCGGCTCCGGCACGGGGCGGATCAAGAACCAGGGAATCGAAGCTCCGGGCGCGTTGATGCAATACCCGTTCAACCCTGCCCTGGACGATCTCCACGTGCGGCTCGCCGTGCAGGTTCTTGCGTGCATCGCGACTGGTCCCCGGCGCGCCTTCCACCGAAAGCACCGAGCCCGTCACGCCTACGGCGTCGGCCAACGGCGCAGTGAAAAGTCCGGCGCCGGCATAGAGATCCGCGACAGTAGCACCAGGCAGCAGGTAACCACCGCCGGCGAGGTAGCCTGTCACGGCGTTGACCAGGGTCTCCGGCGCATCCTTGTGGATCTGCCAGAAGCCCTCCCCCGTGACCCTGTATTCGTGGCCCGCCGCTGACTCCTGCACCCAGGTACGGCCGCGCAGCTGCAGCACCTGGCCCGTCCCGGGATCAAAGCTCGCCACCGAGATGTCCTGCGGCATCCGGGACAAGATGCCGTGCAGGCGCTTGGGGCTGGTCCCCTCAGCCGGCGCCAGCAATACCAGGGGTCGCGACCCGTTGGCCGGCACGGCCACTTCCACGCGTGCAATTCCGGTCAGGTCCAGGTCCCACAAACGAAGTTCGTTGATCCCCGGATGCGCCAAAGGCATGTCCCGCACGGGAATCACGACGTCGGACCGGTGGGCGTGCATTCCGAGCCGCCCCTTGGAGGTCACGGCGAAGCTGGCGCGCGTGCGCCAGCCCAGCCCGCCGTCGTCGTCGTGCCCGACGGCTTCCACCTCGGTGGCGAGGTCTAGTCCGGCAAGGCGCTTGAGTTGTTCGGCCAGTACCTCTGCCTTCAACCCGCGCTGCCGCTCAAGGGAAATGTGGCCCAGTTCCGCACCGCCTACGGGCGGTCCGCCGCGCCGCCAGGCGGAAAGCGAATCGGCCGGTTGCCAGAAGTGGGGTACGCGGTCCGGCGAGGCTTCGAGGACCTCGACGACGTCGGCACGCCAGAAACGCGAGGAGTCCCCGGAGTCGGTCAGCCGGATCCGCACCTTTTCACCCGGGAGCGCATGACGGACAAAAATAACCCGGCCTTCATGCCTGGCGACGAAGTGTCCGCCGTGTGCGATTGGTCCAACGTCCACCACCAATTCCCTGCCGGCCCCTCCTGGCGTACCGGAGTCGCCGGCGGCGTGTGCGGTGGAGAAAGTGCTGTTGAAGGTCATTGGGTATCCTGCAGTGCCTTTGCTTCTTCGGAGGATTTCAGCTGCCAGGGAACGCTGGCAACCATGACGCCGGGTTCAAAATGGAGCCGCGTCTTGATTCTGAGGGCGGTTTGGTTGTGGACCAGTTGCTCCCACCACTTCCCCACCACATATTCGGGGATGTAGACCACGATCAGGTCCCGCGGCGAATCCCGCCGCATGTTCTTGACGTACTCCATGATCGGCGTGACGGTTTCGCGGTACGGGCTTGCCAGGACGGTCAGTGGCACGGGGATTTCCAGCTTTTCCCAGTCACGTACCGTGTGCTCGGTCTCCTCCGGGTTGATGTCCACAGTGATGGCATCAAGCCGCGAAGGCCGCGAAGCCCGCGCATAGGCCAGCGCCCGGAGTACGGGCTTGCGTACGTGCGAAACCAGCAGCACCGCGTGGACCCTCGTGGGGAGCGCGCGCGGCGAAGAGTCCTCGTCCACGGCCAGTTCCTTTGCCACGTTGTCGTAGTGGGCCCGGATACTCCACATGATCAGGAACAGGATGAACATGGCCAGCAGGGCAATCCACGCGCCTTGTTCGAACTTGGTGATCAGGACAATCACCAGCACCAGCGCAGTCATCCCGAAACCCACCATGTTGATGGTTCGCGACTTGATGATCCTGCGGCGCACGGCCTTGTCCCTGGCCAGTTTCAGTTCACGGCCCCAGTGCCTCACCATCCCGAGCTGGCTGGCGGTGAAGGAGATGAAGACGCCAACGATATAGAGCTGGATCAGCTTGGTCACGTCGGCGTTGAAGGCAAGGATCAACACCAGCGCACCGGCCGCGAGTGCCAGGACACCATTGCTGTAGGCAAGCCTGTCGCCGCGTGTCCGGAGCTGCCTGGGCAGGTAGCCGTCCTGCGCGAGGATCGAGCCCAGCACAGGGAAGCCGTTGAAAGCCGTGTTCGAGGCGAAAACCAGGATGATGCCCGTGGCGGCAACCACGACGTAGAACGGAATGGAGCCGGCACCGAAGATCGTGTCCGCTATCTGGCTGATCGCGGGGTTCTGGGTATAGCCCTCAGGCAACGGCTTTCCGTCAACGAGGAATTCCTTTGCCGGATCGAGGACGATGTGCACCTTGGTGGCATTGGCCAGATAAAGGATGCCGGCGAGCATGGCGGCCGCGATGGCGCCGAGCAGCAGCAGCGTGGTGGCTGCGTTCTTGCTTTTTGGCTTCTGGAAGTTCGGCACGCCGTTGCTGATGGCTTCCACACCCGTGAGGGCTGCAGCGCCGGAAGAGAACGCACGCAGCAAGAGGAAAGCCCCTGCCAGGCCCACGAGTCCTTGGTCGAAACCGGCCTCGGGAACAATCGTGAAGTTGGCCGACGGCGCTTCACCCAACTGGCCCGTGAGGGCCTGGAAGATCCCGACCAAAGTCATACCAAGGATCGAGGCCATGAAGATATACGTGGGAACAGCGAAGACCGTTCCTGCTTCCTTGATGCCTCGAAGGTTCACCAGCGCGAGGATGACGACGCCGATCGTGGCAATGAGCGCCTGTTGGCCGTGCAGGGACGGCACCGCGGTGGTGAGGTAGGCGGCAGCGGAAGACATGGACACGGCAACAGTCAGGACATAGTCCACCAGCAAGGCGGACGCGACCGTGAGTCCGGCGAACTTGCCCAGGTTGACGTTGGCAATCTCGTAGTCGCCACCGCCGGAGGGATAGGCGTGCACGTTCTGCCTGTAGGAGGCCACGACTGTGAGCAATACCACCATGACGGCCAGGCCGACGAGGGGCGAGAATGCCACGGCGCTGACGCCGGCGAGGGCAAGGGTCAGCAGGATTTCATCGGGCGCATAAGCTACGGAAGACAGGGCGTCCGAAGCGAAGATCGGCAGTGCAATGCGCTTTGGCAGCAGCGTGTGGGACAAACGGTCGTTCCGGAACGGCCGGCCCACCAATACGCGTTTCACTGCATTCAGTATTGTCAGCACTCCGCAAAGCTACTCTGAATAGGCTGCGATGTCATGACGGCGGTCCCCTCCTTACGCCCGTTGCACCGGTAAAGTCATACGAAGCTGCAGGGACAACAACAAAAGGAGACACGGTGGCTCACTTCGTGATCATGGGTTGTGGCCGTGTCGGCGCCACCCTTGCCCACACCCTCGAGGATGCTGGTCACTCGGTGGCCATCATCGACCAGGACGAGCGTGCGTTCCGCCGCTTGCGTAATACGTTCACCGGACGCAAAGTAACCGGCGTCGGCTTCGACCGGGACACCCTCAAGCAGGCCGGCGTGGAAGAGGCGTACGCCTTCGCCGCGGTGTCCAGCGGCGACAATTCGAATATCCTCGCCACCCGCGTGGCCAGGGAGACGTTCCACGTTGCGCATGTCGTCGCCCGCATCTATGATCCAGGGCGCGCCGAGATCTATCAGCGCCTCGGCATTCCCACGGTAGCTGCCGTGCGCTGGAGCGCTGACCAGGTCCTGCGGCGGATCCTGCCCGAGCAGCACCTTGCCGGCGACTACCGCGAACCGTCAGGGCGCTTGGTCCTGGCCGAAGTTGATCTTCACGAAGGTTGGATCGGACGCAGCATCGACGCCATCGAAGCCGCTGCCGATATCCGTGTCGCGTTCCTGACCCGTTTCGGCGAAGGCCTGCTGCCCGGCCGCGGTACTGCGTACCAGCAGGGCGATACCGTACATGCCATGCTGAGCCTGGACCGGTCTTCGGAGATCAGCCGGATCCTCGCCAAAGCCCCTGCCAAGGAGATGTAGTGAAAGTTGTCATCGTTGGCGCAGGCAGCGTCGGATCGTCGATCGCCCGTGAGCTGCTGGCCCACAACCATCAGATCCTTTTGATCGACTTGAAGCCGGAAGTGATCGGCCGCAGCGGGCTTCGGGGCGCGCGCTGGCTGGTGGGTGATGCCTGTGAGTTGAGCACGCTGCAGGACGCCAAGCTTGAGGATGCCGACGTCGTGGTTTCCGCCACGGGCGACGACAAGGTCAACCTTGTTGTTTCGCTGCTTGCCAAGACCGAATTCGGCGTAGGCCGCACAGTTGGCCGCGTCAACAACCCCAAGAACGACTGGATGTTCAACGACTCCTGGGGGGTGGACGTCGCCGTCAACACCCCGCAGCTGATGACCGCGCTGGTGGAAGAAGCCGTGGAGATCGGCGACATCGTGCGCCTGCTGACGCTTCAGACAGGCGTTGCCTCGATCGTTGAATTCACCGTACCCCACGACTCACACGTCATTGGCAGCACCGTGGGAGACATCGAATGGCCCGAAGACGCCACCCTCGTTGCCATCCTTCGCGACCAGGCGCCCATCACCCCCAGCCGGGACGACGTCCTGGACGGCGGTGACGAACTGTTCTTCGTCACCACCATCGCGGCGGAGGACGGCCTCAGGGCGCTGCTTTCACCGGCTGCCACGGCTGGCCGGGAACCCGCGGAAGCAGGCGTGCCGGATCAGTCCGCGGAAGACGACGGCTTCGACGGTTGAGGGGCGGGCTTGGTGACGAGCCAGGCCACCCACAACCCAAGGATGTACAGCGGAGCGCCCATGAGCAGGCGCGTGGTGGCCAATGCCGTCAGGCCTGCTTCTCCCATGTAGTACAGCGGTACTTGCACCACCAGTCGCAGCGCGAGCACCGCCACCACTATCCAGGTGCCGAGGCGGTACGCCCGCAGCCGCTCCGGATCCTTACGCCAGTCCAGGCCTTCGTTGCGGACAAAGCCGAAGAGCAGGCCGGCTATGGGCCACTTCAGCACGATGGAAAGCACCATGCCGGCGATGTAGGCGATGTTCGTGAAGAAACCCAGGACGTAGAAGTCTTCGGCTTTGCCGGTGGTATTTGCCAACCACGCCGAAATCCCGACGCCGACCACTCCTGCCAGTGCTTGCGTCAACGGCCGCTTTTGGACGAGCCGGGCAACGGTGAAGACAGCTGCGGCCGCCAGCGCCCCGATGAGGGAAACCGCGAGGTCGCGGGTAATGGTGAAAGCCACCAGGAACACGAGTCCGGGGACGATGCTTTCGGCTATGCCCTGGACACCGCCGGCGGACTTCAACATGTCCACGTGGCCCGAGCTGTTGCGGTGGAGCCCGGCCTTTTGTGCGTACTCCGCAGCCAGCCCGGCCATCGTTTGGCTTTCGGGGGTGCCGTTGGGGTTCGGCAGGTCAGCTGACTGCCTGCCGTTGTCCTTTGGTTCCTGCCCGTTGGACACGGTCATCGGTTCTCCTGACGGGAAAGTATCTCGTAGCGGGGATTGAACATTGCAGGCAATCCGTCCTGCTGCGTGACCATGCCTTCCAGCCGCAGCTCCACTCCGGCCTCGATGCCTGGCACCCGGTTCCGGCCCAACCAGATGACGCGCAGGCGGTCGTACGGCTTCTTGGCTACCGACCCGGTGGCCATGGAGCTGTGCTCGAGCGCGTCGACCACGATGGCCGAGAAAAAGGGCTGCTCGCTGGGAGGCTGATGCGTCACGGACTCGATATATCCCGTACACGTCGCCCGTCCCCGCGCCGGCAAGTCACGGACACCGCGGTGCAACGCTTGTGAGGGCCTGGGGCCTCCCGGGGACGTCGCGCTATCAGCCAATCTGGGTGATCTCCGGGCCACGCTCCGGACGCTGGACCGGGCCGTCCTGCGCCGCACCGGTCGGGGCTGCCGGTGTTCCGGCTGACGTTGCGTCCTTGGGCAAACGCAGTTGCAGAAGCTCCCGCGGCGGCATCGGGCTTTCGCCGCGCACCACCACAACCTGCCTGAACAGTTCTTCAAGTCCTTCGGCTGCGTCCTTTTCCAGGGCAGCGGCTCCTCCGAGCACTCCACGGAGGAACCACCGTGGTCCGTCCACACCCATGAAGCGTGCAGCACGGTACCCGCGGCTGCCGTCCGTACCCTCCGCGGGAAGCTTGGCTACAAGTTCGGTACCAAACGCCCCGGCAACTTCTTCCGTCTCGCCACCCTGGCTGGCAACGGACTGGCCGATCTGCTCCCGGATTTCGTCCCATAGGCCCTCCGAGCGTGGAGCGGCGAAAGCCTGGAGTTGGAGGCTCGAGCCGGCGAGGTCCATGGTGACGGCCACTACGCGTTGCGTGGCTTCCTCCACTTCCAGCCGCAGCTGCAGGCCTTCGGCAGGCGCAATCAGCAGTGCGCCCAGATCGACGTAGCCGTCACGGTCCTCGATCTCGTCAATGTCCCACGGACCCTTGGCGAGCCGGAGGTCGCCCTTGGCTGCGATGCCTTCTCCGGCGTCGGGGGTTGCCGTGTCCGCCTCGGTACCGGCGGGTTCAGGCTGCTCAGCCTTGGACTTCTTGCCGCGCCCAAAAACCATTGGGTTGTCTCCTTAGTAGTGGTCTATCCCCAAGTAAACCGCAACCGGATCGAACCAGGGCAATGCGCAGAAGCAGGCAGCTGCGCTAATGCCCGGGTCGAACCGGAATGGGCCTTGTCAGTTTGGAAACAGTCAGGCCACAGGTGCGTTGAAGCCGCCCGTGGAACCGAACCCTCCGGTCCCACGAACGGAATCGGACAGCTCTTCAACGGCAACAAAGCGTGCATGTTCCACGCGCTGGATCACCATTTGTGCAATTCTATCGCCGCGCTTGAGTTCGATGGCGTGGTGTTGATCCGTGTTGAGCAGGGTAACCGCAATTTCCCCGCGGTAACCTGCGTCCACCGTTCCGGGAGCATTCACCACCGTGAGCCCATGCTTCGTGGCGAGCCCCGAGCGCGGGTGGATCAACGCCACGAAACCGTCCGGAAGGGCAATGGAAACACCGGTGGGAACCAGCCGTCGCTCACCGGGAGCCAACCGGACATCCTCGCGCGAACGGAGGTCTGCCCCGGCGTCGCCCGGGTGCGCATAAGACGGGGCTTCCAGCCCGTCGTCGAGCATTTTCAACTGAACGTCGAGGGTGGGTGCGCCGAAGCCTTGTACTTCTGCTGCGACGGGGTCATTGCTGGTTACTGCGGTCTCATTGCTCACAGTCCACCATTCTACGGTCCACCCTTGCGGGCCCGGCAGCCCATGGCCACGCGACGGCAGCACGCCCCGGCGCCCGATAAGCTTGACCCATGCCTACGCCAGACCAGTCCTCCCCCGTGCCTGCCCCGAAAACCCCCGCGGCCCCGGAGGTCCTCTTCAGCGAAAAGTTGTGGCCAAGTCCCTGGATCTGGATAGTCGTGGTAGGCCTCTCCAGCGCAGGCATCCTGATGTTCGCCCCTATCAGCTTTGCAGCGGGCATCATTGCGGCACTGGTGCTCCTGGCGATCATGACCACCCTGCTGGTCCTCTCGACTCCCACCATTTCCGTCACCCGGGACACCCTGCGCGTGGGGCGTGCGAGCATTGACCGGAAATTCGTGGGTAGCGTGGAAGCGTTCACCAAGTCGGAGGCGACCGCCGAGCGTGGACCGCGTTTGAATGGCCTGGCCTACATGTGCTTCCGCGGTTGGATCGATCCCGTGGTCAAGATCCAGATCACCGATCCCGCGGACCGCACCCCTTATTGGATTGCCTCTTCGCGGCGACCCTTGGAACTGGTCACCGCCCTCACCGGGCAGAAGTAACCCGCACGGGAGGACATGAACGGGACGGGGACTAGCTTTCGCACTCCGTGCAGTAGAGGTGCCCGTTGCGTTCAGCCGCGATCTGCGATCGGTGCTTGACCAGGAAGCAATTGAAGCAGGTGAACTCGTCCGCCTGCGGCGGCATGACCTGGATCAGGAGCTCTTCTCCTGAGAGGTCGGCACCAGGCAATTCAAAACCGTCGGCGAGTTCGGTTTCGTCGACGTCCACAGCCGAGGATTGCTTTCCCGACTGACGTGTCTTGAGCTCCTCAATGGAGTCCTCGCTGACGTCTTCCTCGGTCTTCCGAGGGGCATCGTAATCCGTGGCCATGGTCCTTCTTGGTCCTTGCTGCTCGATCCGGCTGGGAGGCGCCCGGGGCGGACGCGAAGCCCGTTGCCGGCCTGGTGGTCTAACAACGGACGCCCGGTATTTGTGCCCGGTATCGGCCAGATTTTCCTCCGCGGGCCACCGTTTGTCCATAGTCCTCCTGTTGGTCGCTCGGGGCATCTTGCGCCCCATTTTCACCGCAATATCACGGCACGCCCTTCCTCCTAATAGGAAATGGACACCACGGGTGGCAGAGTTTCGAATGTCAGTTATGCCATGTGGTGGAGGGTGTTATGCAGGATCTACGGCTGGTAGGCGTCCACGACGACGGCGGGCATCTGCTGCTGAGCGGACCCGGCGGTGCGATGTTCCAGCTTCCGATCGACGAAGCCTTGCGGGCCGCGGCAAGCCGGACCCCTGCCCAGGTTGCCGCGCGGGCGGCCATAACCCCCGTGGCCATGTCCCCGAGGGACATCCAGGCCAGAATCCGCAGCGGCGCAACAGCGGCTGAGGTGGCCGAACTCTCGGGCCTGCCCTTGGCAAACGTTCAGCGCTACGAAGGTCCTGTGCTGGCAGAGCGCGAATACGTCGCCCGGCAGGCCCGCAACATCGAAGTTGCAGCCCCCGCGCCCGGGCAGGATGCGTACAGATCGGTCTTCGGCGACAACCCTGCCACCCTTGGCGACATGGTGGCACACCGTTTGTCCGCCCACGGCATTGACCCCGCGACTGTGGAATGGGATTCGTGGCGCCGTCCGGACGGTTCCTGGACCGTCGTCGCCCGTTTCGAAGCCGCACCTGCTTCCGATGCCAGCATCGGCGAAGAACCTCCTGCCATGTGGACCTTCAGTCCACAGCGGAGGTCCCTGCAGAACGCCAACCGTTGGGCGCAGCAGCTCAGCGAACTCGAACCTCTTGATGGTCCCGTGCCGGCCCGCCGCCTCACCGCCGTTTCGGACAGGCCCTTTGACTTTGAAACCGACGCCGGAGCTGCCGCCCGTACTTCGGCCAAGGAATCGGACAACCTCCTGGAGATGCTCCGCTCCCGCCGGGGTCAGCGCCTCGGGGTGGACGAGGATGCCGACGACGCCCTCGCCGTCCTGCTGAGCAACGTTCCTGCAGCCCATCCCCGTCCCGACGCGGCGGAAACGGAGCCCGGGTCGGCGTCTGACCTTGAGACCACCACGGCAGAAACTCCCGCCCCGCAGGAGCCGCCGCGGAAAGACGGCCGTCCTTCCATGCTTTCCCGGCTGAGCCTTGCCCCGCGCCATTCGGACCAGGACGACGCCGATGACTCGCTGAAGCTGCACCAGGGCGTCAGCACCGAAACACGTGAGATCACGGTCGTGGCCAGCCCGCTCCGGCCCGTGCCACCACTCAACGGACACACGCCGGCACCCGTGGGCGAAGCGGTCCCTGAAGAAGAGCCTGCAGCTGAACCCAACGGCCGCAATCCCCTACAGCGCCCGGGTCTTGACGAACTGCTTGGCGGCGCCGCCGGAGCACGGCACCAGGCCGAGCCCGGGCAGGCCTCGGAGGAGACTCCCGGGGCCGGATCCCGGGAACGTTCACCGGGCAAATCAGACGACGCACCAGTGGAGCGGCAGCCTTCGCGCCCCAAGCGCTCCAGCATCCCCAGCTGGGACGAGATCGTGTTCGGTGCCCGCGGCGATTAAGCCCGCCGCGCTTAAGCCCGCCGCGCTTCCCCCGCGCCCGGCCACAGGCAGGCGTCCACGTCAAAGGGAAGTGTCTGGTCCGAGCCTGCCATGAGGTTGGCACCATGGGCCGTTACCCGCCGCATGTAGTGCCTCCGGCAGAGGGTCTCATAGCCCACCACTCCTGCGGGTTCGCGGGCATCTTCGCTGGAAGCCACATCCCCCACCATGACCTGTTCGCCTTCCACCACCATGATCCCGTCCAAGGTCCGGGCATTCTGCGTGGCACGGCGGCCGCACCAGCACAACGCCTCCACCTGCAGCACTTGTACCTTGTCAGCCAATTCAATCAGCCGCTGGGAACCGGGAAACAGCCTGGTACGGAAATCGGACGTGATACCGAAGGCAAACACGTCCACGTCCATTTCGTCCACCAGACGGGCAAGTTGCTCCACCTGGACAGCGGAGTAGAACTGCGCTTCGTCGCAGATGAGGTAGTCCACCCGGAAACCACTGGTGCGCCGAACAACCACCTCGTCCCAGAAGTCGGTGGTGGGGTGCACCTCCACGGCGTCCGTCTGCAAGCCGAGCCTGCTTGAGATCGTGGAGTCACCGGCGCGGTCGTTGCAACTGAACCGAACGCCTCCCCTGCCACGCGCCCGATGGTTGTGGTCCATCTGAAGTGCCAGCGTCGACTTCCCGCAGTCCATGGTTCCGGAGAAAAAAACCAGTTCAGCCACGGGCGCCCTTTTTGCCGCCTGCGGAGAAGCAAAGCAGCGGCACTTCCCGTTCCGCCTTGGTCAGCGACCCGTGCTGTCCCACTACTTCCAGTGCGGTGGGGCGCACCCTGCGGGTGTCGTAAAGCGCCAGCGTGTCCCGCGCAGCGATCATCACGTCACCGATCCTGGGAGCTACGTTGTCCTTGACCTCGCCGAAAAGCCCGGCCTCCATGGCTTGGCTGCGCGTGAACACCCAGACGCGTTCGCCAAAACGCTTGCGCCACGCCCCCATGAGCGAATCCCGAACGGAGTCACCGGCATCCGGCTCGAGGTACAGGTGGACCATCCGGGGCTCGCCAGCCGTGTGCCTGACTCCGGCCACCAGTGCCGGGTCTGCGGAGTAGTCAATGCGCTGGGATTCGGGAACGTCCAGCATGCCGTGGTCGCCGGTGACAAGGACGGTGGTACCTCCCGGCAAGGAAGTGGACAAGCGCTTGACCGTGGCGTCCAGCTCCTCAAGCTGATGCTCCCATCGTTCTGACTGGCATCCGTGGCGGTGCCCCGCTTTGTCCAGTTCATTGACATAGAAGTACATCAGCGAAGGCCCGCTGGAAGACATTTCCTCCCCTGCGGCGGCCGTGCGGGCATGCAGGGTGGTACCGCCCCTGAACCGACTGCCCCGCAACGCTGCCTGGGTCATTGGCGAGTTCCCGAACTGGGGAAGGCTCACTGTCACCACATCCATGTCGGCGGCCAGGCGCTCAAAAACGGTGGTGTGCGGCTGCCAGGTCCTGGGGTCGACCTTGGAATCCCAGTTGCCCAGGAGGTTGACCACTTTGTCTTGCGACGGGTCCAGGACGTCGTAGCCGACCATGCCGTGGCTTCCCGCGGGCAAGCCGGTTCCCAAGCTGGCCAGGGAGGCCGCTGTGGTGCTGGGAAATGCCGAGTCGATCCAGGTGGGCACATTTCCCTGCCCGGCTGAAATGACCGACCTCAGGAACGGAGTGTGCGAAGCTTTTTGCTTCAGCAGCGAGCGGCCAAGTCCATCGGCCAGGACCACGCAGACCCGCTTGGTCGGGGGCAGGTTCAGCGTGTTGGCAAAACCCCGGGCTCCAAGGCTCGCGGCGGCACTCGTGAAGACCTCGGCGATGGACTTGCTTCCAAACAGTGGCGGTGTTGGCAGTTCCGGGGCGTCCGCGGCGCCAGCCGGCATCAACGCTGGTGTCCGCGGCTCAGGCGGTTGCTGAAGACGCCCGAGCGGGGACGGGGAGCAGGTATGGCTGTATGCGGAGCCGGCGACTGCGCACCGGTATTGACGGCGCGGAGGGCGCGGGCGAAGACCTTGGCGTCCTGGACCGCCTGGAGGCCATCCGCCTCGGCGCTGATGCGCAGCACGATGTCCTCCTGGGCAATGGTGCCGGTGTAGCCATGGTCTGCCTCGCACTGGGGGTCGCCGCAGCTTGCCGGGCCCATATCCAGCCGCTGGCCTCCGGACCAGGCGATGGACACGGTCAGTTCGCGCACGGGATCCGATGGCTTGTAGTCCTGCGGCTGGGCGTACATGTAGCTCAGCACCACCGAACGGATCTGGGCTACCGGCACCGATTCCGTGGAGATCTGGGCAACGATCTGCTCCCCGGCCTCGTCCAATTGCTGGTCGTCCACGTGCGTGATGACGAGCATGTCTTCGGTGAGGACGAGCACCGTGATGTGACGCCGGACCTCTGCGCGGTCGAAGTGCGTTTCAAGGTGCACCAAGTGCGAGAGGCAGTCGCGACCGTCAAGGGCGTCATTGACGACGTCGGCCACCAGACGCGGGTAGAAACCTGCCTGCTGGAGCGCCTGGTCCAGGCTCTGTCCCTGCGAACTGTGGTTGTGCGCGGTGTGGTGTCCTGTATTGAACGGGCGGGACTGAGGCGTCGGAGACTGGGTGCTCATTCCCCCATTTTCACAGATCGCCGGATGACTTCCTAACTGCGCACCGTGCAGGCAACACACCTGGGAACGGCCGCCGTCGTCAACTCCGCATTGCCCGGCGGGCGCTGTCCGTTCGCTGAGCTGCGTTGCCTATCCATACGTCGCAGCCAAGGATTGTGGCGCCGGAAGGCCCGGCCAGCACGGGATTGAACTCCACCATCGCTATGCCCGGATGGTCGTCCTTGAGCTTGGCCAGCCGTGCGCCGATATCTTCCAAGGCGGCAACGTCCACAGCCGGAAGTCCTTGGTACCCGAACAGCTTTCGAGCGGCGCGCGGTGAACGGATGATGTCATGCAGGTCCGTTGCGAACAGTGGCGGAACGCGGTGCGCCCAGTCGTCGAGAAGGTTCACGGCGTCCCCGGCCAGTCCGAATGAGACAACCGGACCCAGCAGTGGGTCTTCCATGGCCCGGAATGTGCATGCTTGGCCCACGGGTGCCATCGCCTGGACCTCCAGCGAAGGGGATCCATACGGCTGAAGGGCCCGGCGCATCTGTTCGATGTTCTGCCGGAGGGACGGTTCATCCTGGATGTCCAGACGCACTCCACCCAGGTCCAGACGGTGGCGCAGCATGGGATCAGTCGTTTTGAGCACCACCGGCCAGCCCACTGAGTCAGCGGCTAGAACGGCCTCATCGGCGGTGCCGAACCCGATGGAAGGCACCACAACAATTCCGTATCCGCCCAGCAGGGCGGCGGCGGCTCCGGCGTCGAGCTTCCGCAACTTCTCACCGGTGACGCCCGCCAGCATGGCGGTGAGGGCCTCCCGGGTCCCTTCCTCATCACAGCCGTCGGGTTCGACCACGAGGCCCTGGTCCCGGTCACGCCACTGTGCGTACCTGACAAGTGCGGCGAGCGCCGCGACGGCCGCGCCTGCGTTCGAGTAGCACGGAAGCAAGGCTTTGCCGTTCCGGCCCACCATTCCTTCTACATGCACGGACGGATCCAGGATGCCCGTAAAGGCCGCCACCACCGGTTTGCCTGCTTCTGCTGCGCATTCGGCCAGTACGCCGGCCAGTGCTTCGACGGAGAGGCCACGCGCTGGCAGGAGAGCGGCCACCAAGGCGTGGACCGACGGATCGGCGAGGATCTCCCGGAGGCTCGATTGCAGGGCGGGAAGGGCCAGGGACATGCCGGCGTCCAGGTCTACATCCGTGACCGTCCGAGCGATGTCCAGCCCGGCGGGCGCAGCGGCGTCGGCAACAACAGTGGCCAACGCAACCGAGTTTGAGAAGACGGCAAGTCCCGGACCTGCGGGCAAGGCTTGCGTAGAGGCTATCTGCGCAATATCCATGAGCTGCTCCACGGTGTCCACGCGGATCACACCGGCCTGGCGCATCATCGCATCCACTGCCGCCGCGGGAGCCTGGGTGGTCCGGACTTCGTGCCCGGGCGGCAACCGAAGGCCGGTCACATCCGACTTGGCGACGATGACGGGCTTGCTGCGGGAAAGCCGGCGGGCAAGGCGGGAGAACTTCCGGGGGTTTCCAATGGATTCCAGGTAAAGTCCCACCGCGGCGGTATCGGGATCATCTTCCCAGTACTGCATGGCGTCGTTGCCTGAGACGTCCGCGCGGTTGCCGGCCGAAAGGAAGGAGGACAGGCCCAGGCGACGGCGGCTGGCCGCTGCGTAGACGGCAACCCCGACTGCGGCCGACTGGCTGAACAGGCCCAGCCCTCCCACTGGCGGCATCACGGGAGCCATGGACGCGTTGAGCGCAACCTCGGGATTGGTGTTCAGTATCCCCAGCGATTCCGGGCCGATGACCCGCATCCCGTTGGCGCGCGCCCTTCTTACCAGTTCGTGTTGCCGCGCCAGGCCGCGTTCCCCGTCGTCGGCGAAACCTGCCGTGACCACCACGAGGCCTTTGACGCCGGCGGCTGCGCAGTCGTCCACCACGTTGGGGACTTCTTCGTAAGGGACGGCGATGATAGCCAGTTGCACCGGTCCGGGGATATTGGCGAGCTTGTCGAAGGACATCATGCCCGCAAGCTCGAAAGCCTCGGGGTTGACGGCATACACGGGCCCTTTGAACCCGCCTTCGATAATGTGTTCCAGCAATTGGTAGCCGACCGTCCCCCATTTGCGGCTGGCACCGATGACGGCGATCGACGACGGCGCCAGGAGGTCGCGTACGCTGCGCGCCTCTGCGCGGTGCTCGCGTGATTCCATGACGGCCCGCGATTTCTCCGTGGGATCGATGTTGAACTCGACGCTCACTACGCCGTCGTCGAACTGCCGGTGGAGGTCGTAGCCGGCGTCGGCGAACACCATGAGCATTTTGCGGTTTTCCGGGAGGACTTCTGCGGTGAAGCGCCGAATACCGTTCTCCCTGGCAGCCACCGCCAGGTGTTCCAGGAGAATGGAACCGATCCCGCGGCCCTGATGTGCATCGGAGATGTTGAAAGCAACCTCTGCCTCGGCGGGATCGTCCAGGCGGTCGTAACGTCCCACGCCCATGATTTCCCCGCCGATGGTGATCACGAACGCGACGCGGTTGACGTGGTCCACTTCCGTGAAGCGCTTGACTTCCTTCCCGGAGAGCTTCGGCTTGAAGGAAAAGAACCGCATGTAGATGGAGGCCTGTGACTGCCCGGCGTGGAAAGCCTGCAGGGCGTCGGCATCCTGGGGACGGATAGGTCGCAGATGGGCGGTTCCGCCGTCGCGCAGTACGACATCGGCCTCCCAATATTCCGGATAAATGCCGACGCCGGGCTGATCCACCATAGGCTTAGCCTAGCCAAAACATCCGCAGTACAGCTTTAAGGATCCACCGAGCCCATGGCCCGCAGCCAAACTTCCGCACGCAAAGGCGAACCCCTCGGCGATTTCACCGAGACGATCGTCGATATCGATGTCACTTCCGAGATGGAGGGCTCCTTCCTGGAGTACGCCTATTCGGTGATCTATTCGCGTGCCCTCCCCGACGCACGTGACGGCCTCAAGCCTGTCCAACGCCGCATCCTGTACATGATGGCCGATATGGGCCTCCGCCCGGACCGGGGACATGTAAAGAGTGCCCGCGTGGTGGGCGAAGTCATGGGCAAGCTCCACCCGCACGGCGATGCCGCGATCTACGACGCCATGGTCCGCATGGCCCAGGACTTCTCCTTGCGCCTGCCCCTCATTGACGGGCACGGGAACTTCGGATCGCTCGACGACGGTCCGGCAGCTCCCCGTTACACCGAAGCGCGGTTGGCCGCTGCAGCCCTGACCATGACGGACCACCTCGACGAAGATGTGGTGGACTTCGTTCCCAACTACGACAACCAGCTCACCCAGCCTGAAGTCCTGCCTGCGGCGTTCCCCAACCTGCTGGTCAACGGCACCACGGGCATCGCGGTGGGCATGGCAACCAACATGGCCCCGCACAACCTCGTGGAAGTCATCGCGGCGGCCAGGCACCTGATCGCCAACCCGGATGCCACGTTGGATGACATCATGAGGTTCATTCCGGGGCCGGACCTTCCTACGGGAGGCCGCATTGTTGGCCTCGATGGAATCCGGGATGCTTACGCCACTGGCCGCGGCTCCTTCAAAACGCGCGCCAAGGTGGAAGTCGAGCAGCTTTCGGCCCGCCGGACGGGGTTGGTGGTCACTGAACTTCCCTACATGGTGGGCCCCGAAAAGGTCATTGAGCGCATCAAGGACGGGGTCAACTCCAAGAAGCTCACGGGCATCAGCGATGTGGTGGACCTGACGGACCGCAACCATGGCCTGCGCCTGGTGATCGAGTTGAAGAACGGCTTCAACCCCAATGCCGTCCTTCAGCAGCTTTACCGTTACTCGCCCATGGAAGATTCCTTCGGCATCAACAACGTCACCCTCGTGGATGGACAGCCCCAGACGCTCGGCCTCCTGCAGCTCCTGCAGGTCTACGTGGACCACCGCCTGGACGTCGTGCGGCGCCGGACCGTCTTCCGCCTCGGAAAGAAGAAGGACCGCCTCCACCTTGTTGAAGGTCTTTTGATCGCGATCGTGGACATCGATGAGGTCATCCAGATCATCCGCTCTTCGGATGAGGCATCAGCGGCACGTGAACGGTTGATGTCGATCTACGACCTCACCGAAATCCAAGCCAACTACATCCTCGAACTGCGCTTGCGCCAGCTGACCAAGTACTCGCGCATCGAGCTCGAGAAAGAGCAGGACGAACTCCGGCGGGAGATCGAGGCACTGGAAGCCATCCTGGGCTCGGACCAGCTGCTCCGGGAGTTGGTCTCCGGCGAACTGGCCGAAATTGCCGAAAAATACGGGACGCCGCGCAGGACCGTGCTGCTGGAATCCGAGGCCGTTTCGCCGACGGTCGCTGCGGCACTGGCTGCCGCCGCGCCTAGCTCCAAGGGCAAGGCGGCAGCGCTTCCGCTCGAAATCCCGGACGATCCCTGCTGGGCCCTCCTCAGCGTTTCCGGACAGATCGCCCGGACTTCCAACCAGGAGCCCTTGGCGGAATCCGGTCCGCGGACCAAGCACGATGTGTTCCGTTCAGCGGTGAAAACCACAGCGCGTGGCGAGATCGGCGCGGTCACCTCCCAAGGCCGGATGCTGCGGTTGCAGGTCATGGATATGCCGGTGCTCCCGCCCGTGAGCGGCCTGCCGAATCTCGCAGGCGGTGTTCCCGCGAAGGACTTCGTTACCTTGGTCAAGGGCGAGTCGCTCGTGGCCTTCGTACCCCTGGACGCTGTCCTCGCCGTCGGCACGGTCCAGGGCGTGGTGAAGCGCGTTCAGCCGGACTATCCGCTGAACCGTGAGGACTGGGAAATCATCTCGCTGAAGGACAAGGACTCGGTCCTCGCCGTCGAACCGGCGCAGGACGACGTCGACCTCGTCTTCGTCACGAAGCAGGCGCAGTTGCTCCGGTTCAGTGCGTCCAGCGTCCGTCCGCAGGGCAGGACAGCGGGCGGTATGGCCGGCATCAAGCTCGCTGCCGGGGACGAAGTCCTCCACTTCGGTGCCGTCCGCACCGACGATCCGGCCGCCGTCGTCGTGACCGTCGCGGGAACCAACGGTGCACTGCCGGGCACGGCCCCGGGTACGGCCAAAGTGACCGCTTTCGAAGAGTACCCGGCCAAGGGCCGCGCAACCGGAGGAGTGCGTGCGCACCGGTTCCTCAAGGGCGAAGACACGCTCCTCCTGGCGTGGGCAGGCCATGGGCCGGCAAAGGCATCCTCGGCTGCCGGTGTGGCCAGGGCCCTTCCCCACGAGCATGGCAGGCGCGACGGTTCAGGCGTCCCGCTCTCCCAGCCGGTGGAAGCGATCGGGCCGAGCATGTCCTGGCCCGGAGCTTCGGAGCCGGAGGGAGAGTAACCACGCAAAAGAGGGGCCGGCGGTTCGCGAACCGCCGGCCCCTCTTTTGCGTGCCAAGCTAGCCGTTTCCGCCCATCTGGTTGAGGCTCAGGATGTTTCCC
This sequence comes from Paenarthrobacter sp. NPDC089675, assembly GCF_044749185.1. Classification (NCBI taxonomy): domain Bacteria; kingdom Bacillati; phylum Actinomycetota; class Actinomycetes; order Micrococcales; family Micrococcaceae; genus Paenarthrobacter; species Paenarthrobacter sp. NPDC089675. The sequence goes on from NZ_JBIVHM010000002.1 coordinate 640,372, forward strand.
TCGGTATCGAGGAACCAGGCCGCGGCGCTGCCGTCCGGCATCGTGGCGATGCCATTCTCCGTCTTGAGGCCGGGCATGTCGTAGTCTTCGAAAACGACTCCCTTCCCGCGCAGCTCCTCCACGGTGGCCGAAACATCGTCGACCATCCAGCCCATTTGCGTATTCCTGGCACTGCCTGCGTTCGGCGTCTCGTAGATGAGGAACCCGGTGCCATCGGCGCACCTGTACTGGAGGTTGTCATCCGCGTCCGGATTGTCGGGCTCAAGTCCGAGTTTCTCGCTGTAGAACCCGCGGGCCCGCTTCAGATCCTGTGCCGGCAGAACGGCAGCCACTTGCTGATCTTTGAGCATGATTCTCTCTTTCCGGCTCTCCTCCCGGAACGAAGCTTACTCCTGCAGCTTCCCTATGTAATCGGCAAGTCGCCGCGGATTTTCAAGGGTGCCCCGAGAGGACCGGCAAGCCGCATAGACTGGCCCCATGGTCATCATCCCTGACGAAAAAGACTGGACCTGGGTCCTCTCCAAGCCGTGCCCCGAATGCGGTTTCGACGCCTCCACCGTGACACCGGCGACGGTCCCCGGAAGCGTCCTCAGCATGCTCCCCCGCTGGCGCGCCGTGCTCCGTCGGGAAGACGCAGCGGTGCGCCCGAACGACCACACGTGGTCACCCCTGGAATATGCCTGCCACGTCCGTGACGTCTTTGGCCTGTTCGGCCAGCGCTTGAACCTGATGCTCACCGAGGACGACGCGAAGTTCGACAACTGGGACCAGGACCAAGCTGCCATCGACGGGGACTATGCCTCAGCGGATCCCGCGCAGGTCTCGAACGAACTGATCTCCGAAGGCGAACAAACGGCGGAATCCTTCGCCCGGGTGGTCCAGGACGAATGGCCTAGGACCGGTACCCGCAGCAACGGATCGGTGTTTACCGTCCTGACGTTCTCGCAGTACTTCCTCCACGACGTCGTCCACCACCTGCACGACGTCGACGGTTAGAGGATCTTCTCCCACGTCATGCTCCGGCTTACCGGGGCATAGCCCATGCCCACATACAGTGCCAGGGCTCCAGTGGGGTTTGCGGAATCGACATCCAGGGACGCCACGTCCATTCCGGCGTCGGCGAACCGCCGCATTGCCTCGGCCAGGAGTGCCTGCCCTATGCCCCTGCCCCGGTAAGCCCTCCTGACTCCCAAAAGCTCCGTGTACCCCTCTTTGAAGCCACGGTCCGCAGCAGCATCGGGGTCGTGGCTGGCCAGCACGTATCCGGCAACTTCTCCCGAAGATGAATCCACCACTACGGCGCTCCAGTCGTGGCGCGCGGTCGGCTCCTCCAAGGTGAACCGCCAGGACTCCTCGTCCCTCGGTTCGCTGCCCCAGTGGTCCTCGAAGGCTTCGTTATGGGCCAGTCGGACGGCTTCGTGCAGCGAGGCGTCCATGGGCCTGAACTCCAGACCGTCGGTCAGCGGCCGAGGCGGGACCGGCAGTGACAACGGCCTGTGCATTTCGTTGAACCATCGGATGGCGCGATAGCCGCGTGCCTGGAGCAGCGAGGACTGATGGTGATGCTGCTCCTCGGTGCGGATGCGCAACCGAGGCTGGTGGTCCCCATGCCCCGCCGCCGCATCACGGGCAAAGCGTTCCCGTGTGCACGTCTCCTGCCAAGCGATGACGGCCGAACCGATCCCCCGGCGCTGCCATTCCGGGTCCACGCATCCCATGCCCCGGGCTTTGTCTCCGTCCGGGTTCTTTTCGATCCGGCCGTAGGCGCGGGCCGTCCCGGTCTCGTCGAAACCGATCAGGGTGCTGGTGCGGGCATCGTTGGTGGTGGACTCCAGGATGTGGGCAAGGTCGCCGTGCTTTTCGTACCAGGCGGGATGTTCGACGGCGGCCGTCCGGGCGATCAGGCCCGCCCAGTTGTCGATGTCCTCCGTGGACGCGGGACGCCAGCGCAGTCCGCAGATGGTTTCGGCGGCCACGAAGTTGCTTGGGATCTCTGCGGACATGCGTACAGGCTACTGAGCCGTATCGCGTGCCACCAGTTCTGCCGCGCTCTTGTCCCTACCCATTGCCTCCATCGGGGAGTTTGCCTTCCCGACCCCCAACTCAAGCCGGTCATCGGAGGGATCGATGTCCTCAGGGTTGTGCGTTACCAGTACCACGGTGACGCCTTTCAGACCCCGCCGCAAAGTACCCATCATCTCCCGCGCAGACGCGGCGTCAAGGTGGGCTGTCGGCTCATCGAGCAGGAGGACTCCCGCGCCGGTCAGCAGCGTACGCGCCATGGCAAGCCGTTGCCGTTCGCCGCCGCTGAGGAATGCACCGCCCGGCCCAACCCGGGTATCGAGCTTGTGGGGCAGCTTTTCAACCAGCTCATCAAGGCCGACGTCGGCGAGCGCCTTGTACATCTCGTCCTCGCCGGGCTTTTCCCCTGCGGGTCTGGCCAACAGGAGGTTTCCCCGGATGGTGGAGTCGAAGAGGTGGGCTTCCTGGGGGCACCAGGCGGCCGTTCCCGTGAGGCGTACGGTTCCCCCGGCCACCGGAAGGAAGCCAAGGAGCACTGACAACAGCGTGGATTTGCCCGCGCCGGAGGGGCCGGTCACCGCCAGCCAACGTCCCGGTGAAGCAGCAACTGACAAGCCGGAGAGAACCGCGGGTCCCCCGGGCCACGCCGCCGTAACGTCGACCAGCTCGAGGCCCTCCCTGCCTGGCCGCCCGGGCCAGTTCTGGAGGCCGTCGTCGATCTTGGCTGCACCCTTCACGGCGCCGGGCACGGTGTGCAGGGCACTTGAACCGGCCACCCTGCCCAGGACGGCGGCGAGCGCAGGCGCCTGCCGAACCGCGGGCACCACTGCGGCGTAGGGTTCCACCATGGCGAGCTGCATCAGGACCAGGACGGCTGCCAACGCCGGTGCGGCCTCACCGCTTTGCATGGGCCCGGCCGCGAGCAGCCCGGTCCAGAGTGCGGCGAGGGAGCAGGCCAGGACAACGAGGGCCTGGCCGAGCCCTTCCGCCCACGCCGAACGTTGCGCGGCGGCAGTTGCCGCACGGTCCTTCTTCGCGAGCCCTTCGAGGACCGGCCCCGCTACGCCGTTGGCGCTGAGTTCGGCCCGTGCGTCCAGGGCCGATGCGACTCCGCGGAGCACCTGCGTGTGCAGCGCCTGTTCTGCCCGGGCTGCGTTCCGGTCGGCGAGCAGCGCAAGGAGGGGTGCGCAGAACAGCCCCAGCACAGCGGCCGCCACGGTTGCAGGCAACGCCGCCGGGAGGACCAGGGCGGTCGCGGTCACTGCGCCCGCTGCCACACCCAGGGCGGCCAGGGGCGGGAGGACCACCCGGGGTAGAAGGTCCCGCAAGGTATCGACGTCGTCGACGATCGCGCCGAGGACGTTGCCGCCCTGCAAGAGCCTACGGAGTGCAAGCGCGCGGCGGCTCAGTGTGGTCCAGAGTGAGCCACGCAGGCGGGTCATTGCGGCGAAGACGGCGTCGTGGGTCAGCAGCCTCTCGGAGTAACGCAGGACAGCGCGGCCAATGCCAAAGAACCTGACGCCGACGATTGCGCCAAGCAGGTAGAGGATCGGTGGTTGTTCGCTCGCCCGGATGATGAGCCAACCGGAAAGGCCGGAGAGTGCCACTGCGAAGAGCGCAGCAAGCACTCCCACCGCGGCGGCCGCGGCGAATTTCCACTTCACCGGTTCCAGGACAGCTCCGAGCTGCCGCAGGAATTGAGTTCGGACAGATGGGCCGGCCAACTCCGTGGGCAAAGCTGCTGCGGTCTCGCTTGGCGCAGCAGGTGACTCAGCAGGCGTCGGGGCATGGGCCCTGGTTGTGCCGGGGGCGCCCAACGAAACGGTGTGGTCAGCCAGCGCCCGGGTGGCGGCATCGTGGGCCACCAGGATGACCGTCGTGCTGCCACTCAGGGATTCGATTGCCCTGCGGACTACTGCAGCGGAGTAGGGATCGAGGTGTGCGGTCGGTTCATCCAGGAGCAGGAGCGTTGCCCCGGAGTCCAGGCGCGCCAGGCCGCGCGCCAGGGCAACGCGGCGGAGCTCGCCTGGACTTAGTTCAGACGGGTGCTTGGCAGCCAGGTGATCAGCGGAGACTTGGCGGAGAATTCCCGCGGCCCTGCCGGCTCCGTTTGTGCCCGCGGAGGCACCGAGGTAGAGCAGGACTTCAGCAAGGACGGAGTCGCTTGCCATGGCTGGGTGCTGGGGTACCCACGCCACGGTGCCGGGCGCCGCACCCTGCACGCTTCCTTGCACCGTGGTCCCGGGGGCGTTGCCCACCAGGCCCGCCAGTACACCGAGGACGGTGCTTTTGCCTGTTCCACTTGCCCCGTCCAAGGCGGTGACGCGGCCCGCCGGAGCTGTGAAGGTCAGCGGGCCCACTGCTGCCCCGGATCTTCCTTCGTAGTCCACCCGCAGTTCCGTTACCACAATCTCGGCGGCACCCTTGGCGCCCTGCTCCACAGAGGGATTGAGCCTTTGCGTGCCCGGTGCCGCAAGGATGGTGGTGCTGGCGCCAAGTGCTTCGCGGCCGTCATCGCTGGCATGATGGGCCGTCCCCAGTTCCCGGAGGGGCAGGTAGCACTCGGGGGCGAGGATGAGGGCCAAGAGCCCCGCCTCCAGGGCCATGTCCCCGCCCACCAGCCGCACCCCGATGAAGACAGCCACTACGGCCACGGAGATGGTGGCTATGAGCTCGAGTGCAAGGGCCGAGAGGAAGGCGACGCGGAGGGTCCCCATGGTCCGGTGGCGGTATTGCTCCGAGATTTCATCCAGGGCGGCCCGCTGCTCACTGGCTCTTCCGAGGCCCACCAGCACGGGCAGCCCCTTGGCGAGCTCAAGGATGTGCCCGGAGAGTCTGCGCAGGGTGGCCTGGGCTTCCCTGACGTTGTCCTCGGTGTGGCGGCCGATCAGAACCATGAAGAGCGGCACCAACGGGACCGTCAGGACGATGACCACTGCACTGACCCAGTCGGCGAACAGGATTCTGGCACCGATGAGCAACGGAATGGTGGCGCAGTTCACCAGTGCGGGAAGATATTGCGTGTAGTAGTTGTCAAGGGCATCGAGTCCTCGGGTGGCCAGGATGGCCAAACCGCCGTCGTTCATGCGCGCGGACGAAGTTCCGCCCTCCCCCAGCGCCTTGCCAAGCAGTTGCGCCCGCAGTTCCTCCTTGACCCCCAATGCCGCCCTGCGGGAGGCGACACCCTGGCCCCACACGGTGAGGGACCTCAGCACCGCGCCTGCCGCACCCCACAGCAGGCCGTGGTTCCAGTCGGCATCCCCGCCGGCCAGCCCGGCAAGCATGCCTGCCACGGCCTGGGCCATCAGGACCAACGACAACGCTTTGAGTGCGGACAGGATTCCGATGCCGTACAACGCCTTGGCTGTTGCCTGGCCGGAGGGAAACGCGGATTTCATGGCGGGGTCAGGCCCCCGGACCGGCAGGAGTTCCGGTGGGACTGGCGGACGTCTTCCCGTCCGGTTTGTCGGCAAGGATCCTGGACGCTATGGCCGGCAGGAACCCGTGCGCCGCGGGGATATGGGCAGCACTCACCCTGCGCCGGAAGACCCAGTAGGTCCAGGCCTGGTAGGCGATGACCAGTGGCAGGCCGACTGCCGCCACGATGCTCATGAGGCCGAGAGTGTAGTCCGAAGACGATGCGTTGCTGATGGTGAGGTTGAACGCAGGATCGATGGTGGAGGGGATGACCACCGGGAAGGCGGCACCAAAGATCGACGCCGTTGCGCTCACCACAAACGCTCCGGTGGCCGCGAACAAACGGCCTTCGGCGCCGCTCCTGCCAAACTGCCAGGCCAACCCTACTGCCACAACGCCGGCCACCACGAGCGCCCACGTCCAAGGTTTTCCACCGGTCATCTGGACGGAAACCATCCAGGCGAGCAGTGGCAGCGCCGCGAAAGGTACCAATTTGGTGAACCATCGACGGGCACGGTGCCGCACGTCGCCGTCGGTCTTCAGGGCCAGGAACGCCAGGGCGTGGACCAAGGCAAAAGCCACCACGCCGAAGCCGCCCAGCAAGGCATATCCGCTGAACCAGGCAAAGGGACCGCCGGTCCGGTCGCCGTTGGCATCAATGGGCAGTCCAGTGGTGGTCAGGGCAAGCGCAGCGCCCACCCCGAAAGCTGCCACGAATGACCCCAGGGCAATGGCCCAGTCCCAGGTATTGCGCCACCTTTCGGTATCCACCTTGCCGCGGTACTCGAATGCCACGGCACGGAAAATCAAGGCGACCAGCACAAGCAGCAGGGGCAGGTAGAGCGTGGAGAACAGGGAAGCGTACCAGAGCGGGAAGGCCGCGAACGTGGCTCCGGCCGCGGTGAGCAGCCAGACCTCGTTGCCGTCCCACACCGGGCCGATCGTGTTGAGGAGGACCCGCCGGTCAGTGTTGTCTCGGGCAAAAAGCTTCATGAGCATGCCCACACCCAGGTCGAAGCCTTCAAGGAAGAGGTAGCCGGTCCACAACACTGCGATGGCGACGAACCAGATTGCTGGCAACAGTTCCATTATTGGATTCCTCTGCTTCTAGTAGGCGAAAGCCAGGACGTCGTCGGACTTACCGTTGCCGGGAGTTCCATCGTCGTTCCCGTCTCCGCCCTTGCCGTCTTCTGCCGAATGGGCGAGTTCGGGCATGGCCGAAGCCACTCCACCGCGGACGTACTTGACCAAAAGCTTGACCTCCACCACAAGCAGCACCGCGTAGATCGTAGTCAGGACCACCAGGGAGCCCAGGATTTCTCCAGCACTAACCCCTGGCGAGACGGCCGCGGCAGTGAACATGAAGACCTGGTCGATCCCGTTCATGTCCGGGTTGGGCGCCACAACGAACGGTTGGCGGCCCATCTCGGTGAAGATCCAGCCCGCGGCGTTGGCACCGAAGGGTGCAAGGATGCCAAAGACAGCAATCCGCATGAGCCACCTGGACGCCGGAACCACTCCCTTGCGTGTTACCCAGAGGGCCAACAGCGCTGCCAATGCGGCGACGCCGCCGAAGCCGATCATCATGCGGAAGCCCCAGTAGGTTACTTCCATGACGGGCACATACTGGATTTCCTGGCCGGCGCGGTCGCCGTAGAGGGGGTTATCCGGCAGGTGCGTTCCGTATTTGTCCTTGTACTCGCCGAGGAGGCTGTTGACGCCCTTGACCTCGGTGGTGAAGTCGCCCTTGGCCAGGAAAGACAGAATCCCGGGAACCTCGATCACAGCAACAATGTCATCGCAGTTTTTGGCGCCGAGGTTTCCCACGCTCAGTACCGAGAAGCCCGTTCCGTCGTGGCAGGCTGCCTCTGCGGCAGCCATCTTCATTGGCTGCTGCTCAAACATGAGCTTGCCCTGCAGGTCGCCGGTGATTGCAGTGCCGGCGAAGGAAATCATGGCTACGACTGCGCCGATGCGGAGGGAGCGCATCCACACTGTGTAGTCCGTCTTGTCCCGTCCGGGAATCGCCGCCTCGCCGGGCACCATCCGGCCGTCCGCCCCCACCACATCGATGCCGTCGTGGCGGCGGCGCCACAAGTGGTACCAGGCGATGCCCAACAGGAAGGCTCCGGCCACGCCAAGCGCCCCGAAGAGTGTGTGTGGTACAGCTACCAGCGCAGTGTTGTTGGTGAAGACGGCCCAGGCGTCCGTCATGACCGGCCGTCCGTCCACCATCTCGACGCCCACTGGGTGCTGCATCCAGGAGTTAGCGACGATGATGAAGTAGGCAGAGAAGACAGAACCAATCACGGCGATCCAGAGGCAGGCCAAGTGAACGCCGCGCTTGAGTTGCTTCCAACCGAAAATCCACAGGCCCAGGAAAGTCGACTCAACAAAGAAGGCGAGCAGGGCCTCCAGAGCCAGCGGGGCACCGAAAACGTCCCCGACGAAGCGGCTGTATTCGCTCCAGGCCATGCCGAATTGGAACTCCTGCACAATGCCCGTGGCTACGCCCATGATGAAGTTGATGAGGAAGAGCTTCCCCCAAAACTTGGTCATCCGCAGATACTCGATTTTTCCAGTGCGGTACCAGAGTGTCTGGATGACGGCCACCACGAGGCCCAGGCCGATCGTGAGCGGCACCATCATGAAGTGGTAGACGGTGGTGATACCGAATTGCCAGCGTGCAATTTCCAAGGCGTCCATGGCTGTCCTTTGTCCGGCGGCCCTTAGTGGGTGGCTAGTTCTACATCTCGTAGAAAACTAATCTTCTACACAGTGTAGAACAAATGCGCGACACCAAGTCCAATTGTTCAAGTGGCGATGGACACGGGCAAGGCCTTCGCCGCGCCCGCGACGCGCCAATAGTTCTACTTCGCGTAGAATGAAGGTTGGAAACGCGGTAGATTTATCGTGGAATGTTGGATCGTCGCTCCTCGTTGAAGGTGGACGGGGCGTGAAAGGTAGGGACGTACAGATGGCGAGTCTTGGGGAACTGGAACGGGCGGTCATGGATTTGCTCTGGGCGGGCCAAGAGGCGGCAACTGCCAACACGCTGCGCGATCTCCTGGCGCAGGATTCCGCAGCGGGAGACGGCTCGGCCGGTCATCAGGGCAAGGACCTTGCCGTAACCACGGTCCTGACCGTGCTGTCGCGCCTCGAAAAGAAGGGCCTCGTGGAGCGCGAACGCGGGACCCGCCCCCACCGCTACCAGGCAGTATCGAGCCGGGCGGACCACACCGCTGAACTCATGCATGAAGTCCTGGGATCCGCACCTGACCGCGAAGCTGTCCTAGCCCGCTTCATCGGCTCTGTATCGGAAAGCGAAGCAGCCACCCTGCGCAAATTGCTCGGCTACAATTAGCCACTATGTTCTGGACCTCATATCTCCTGGCGGTCCTGGCATTGATCCTGGCATGGCCCGTGCCCGTCCTGCTGTCGAGGGCACAGTGGCCTGCCCGCTCCCCCTTTACTGCCATGGTGCTGTGGCAAGCCATCGCCCTCGCCGGTGGGCTCTCCATGATCGGGGCCATGCTCGTCTATGGGCTTGAACCAATCGGAGAAAACCTCATCGGCGGCCTTAAGAGCCTGGCCGGCATGGTGTTCAACAACGAACCCACCACCGCCCTGGGCTTCTGGCACCTCTTCGCCTTGTCTGCGGCAGCACTCCTGACGGCCCATCTTGTTTTTACCCTGCTGCTCACCTATTACAAGATCGAGCGTCAACGCCACAGGCATCGCGAACTCCTCGCACTCCTGGCATCGCCTTCGGCCGACGGCCCTGGGACGGTGGTCATTAATCACGACTCCCCCGTGGCGTATTGCCTCCCCGGTGGTGCCCGCTCCGTGACCGTACTGTCGGATGGGCTCATGGCAGCCCTTGAACCGGCGGAGCTCCGGGCAGTCCTCATCCACGAGAATGCCCATCTTTCGCAGCGCCACGACCTCCTCCTGTGGGCATTCGCCGCCTGGCGCCAAGCACTTCCCTGGTTTCCGACCACCAGGCTAGCCCAGACGGCGGTGAATTCGTTGATCGAAATGCTCGCGGACGACGTTGCACTCCGGACCGAAAGCAAGAGCACCCTGATCAAAGCGATCGCCATTGTTTCCAGCGGCACTCCTTCGCCAAGCCTGGCCGGTGGCGCGTCGCTCAATGCAGGCGGCGGAGTCGTCGAAGGGAGCGCCGTCAGCGCCACCGGCGGGGCCGATTCACCGCGCACGACGGCGTCCCGCGTCAGCCGGCTCTTGTCACCACAGCCGCCTCTCGCCAGGGGACTGCGCGCCTTGGTTCTGGCATCCTCGGTCCTGCTCCTGGCAGTACCTACTGCCCTGCTGATCGTGCCCGGCCTGCTCGGCTGATTCCCTGCTACATCAGCGTGGCCTCGTAGACGAGCTCGGCGAAGGCCTCCAGTTGCGCCCCGCAACGCGCCAGATGATCCGAGGCCTCGGAAGACTGGGGCAAGCGGAGAACGTCCCGCGCCTTCAGTTCCCGGAACCACCGCCTCAAGCGATCCAGGCTCTGCTCTTCCTCTTCAAGTTCGGCCAGCGTGAACTTTCCTTGCGAAATCTCTTTGGCGATCTCAGCCTCGAACTTGTGGCAATCCGCCCCGAATTCGGCCCATTCCTCAAGGCGGGCCGAAGCAAAGGCATCCCTGAAATGTGCTTCTCCTTCGCCGCGGGGCGAGGCATCCACCACCGTCCACGTTCCGGAGCCTTTGTCTACGAGCTCCTGGACCCTGCGCAGCCCCTCGTCGAAGGCGGTGTGCGCGGGCAACACCCACGTTCCTGGCGACAATGGCACAGCTCCGGTCCTGCGGAGTTCCCGCCACACAGCCACCCGGTGACGCGACGGCTGCGCCGGAACCTGGACGAGTATCAACAACCAACCGAATTCAGTCACAACATGGAATGTATCAGCTGTTACATTGATACGCGTGAACGAAGTTGCATCCGCCATCCGCGGCAGCCAGCGCTGGCCCCTGTACGCTGCCGGATTCACTACTGCTTTCGGCGCCCACGCAGTAGCCGCGGCACTCGGCGCTGAAAGCGCCGATATAGGCCTCAGCCTTCTCGGGCTCGGTATTCTGCTGGCTCTCTACGATGTTGCCGAAGTGTTCCTCAAACCCGTTTTCGGCTCCTTAAGCGACCGGATCGGCCCAAAACCCGTGATCATCGGCGGCCTGCTGGCTTTCGCTGCGGCTTCCTTGATTGGCCTGTGGGCTGAACAACCCTTCATGCTGGCGGCCGCCCGCCTCGGACAGGGCATGGCCGCATCCGCCTTCTCTCCGGCTTCTTCGGCAAGCGTCGCCCGATTGGCCGGCGCCAGGACGGGGCACTACTTCGGCCGCTATGGCTCCTGGAAAGGACTCGGTTATGCCATCGGCCCGCTGTTGGGGGCCCTGGCCATTATTGCGGGTGGATTCAGTCTCCTTTTCGGAGTGCTTGCCGTGGTCAGCCTGTGCGTGGCAGTCTGGGCTGCCGTGGCGGTGCCACCACTTGCCCCTTTGCCCAGGCCCCGGTACACCATCCTCGACGTCTGGAAGCAGAGCACCGAGCGTTCATTCCTTGGACCCACCCTCGTTCTGGCCGCCGCCACCGGCTCATTGGGAGCAGCAGTCGGCTTCCTTCCGGCCCTTGCGGCCCGCGAGGGATTCGGCACCACGGGAAGTGTCGCCGTCGTGACCGTGCTTGCCGTCACGTCCTCCCTCATCCAACCGCGGGTGGGTAAGCTTCGCGATCACGGTTCGGTGAGCGACAGGGCAGGAATGATCCTCGGCCTGGCTGCCATCTGCTGCGGAACCCTCCTGGCCGGTCTTGCTCCCGGCCCGGTTGCCATCTACGCCGCGGCGGTATTCATCGGTATGGGCATTGGCGTGGCAACTCCGCTTGCCTTTGCGCACCTGGCTGACGCAACGCCCAAGGAACGGCTCGGCCGGACGATGGGTTCGGCGGAGCTCGGGCGGGAACTGGGCGATGCAGGTGGCCCGCTGCTGGTGGGCGCGGTCGCCGTCACCGCCGGTTTGCCGTGGGGCTTGGGCGCACTGGCAGCAGTGGTCGCGGCAGCCTCATTCGCAGCACCGGGCGCCGAGGCGAACCCGAGCAACGACTGACCCCGGGCCGAAGGAACCGCTAAGCGTCGATGCGTTCCCGGTCCAGGGTGGCGGCGCCGGCGATGATGAATTCCTTGCGGGGGGCAACATCTGAACCCATCAAGAGGTCGAAAACCTCTTCTGCGCGCTGCGCGCTGTCGATGCCGACCTTGCGCAGCGTACGGTGCCGGGGATCCATCGTGGTTTCCGCGAGTTGCTGGGCGTCCATCTCACCAAGGCCCTTGTAGCGTTGGATCGGTTCCTTGTACCGCTTGCCTTCCTTGGCAAGCTTTGACAGGAGAACGTGGAGCTCGGCCTCGGAGTAGGTGTAGATCATCTCGTTCGCCTTTTGGCCCGGATTGATCACCTCAACGCGATGCAACGGCGGAACGGCCGCGAAGACACGGCCGGCTTCCACCATGGGACGCATGTAGCGGAAGAACAAGGTCAGCAATAGTGTCCGGATGTGCGCACCGTCGACGTCGGCGTCGGTCATCAGGATTACTTTGCCGTACCGGGCAGCGTCAATATCGAAGCTGCGACCCGAGCCTGCACCCACCACCTGGATCAGGGCCGCACACTCGGCGTTGGAAAGCATGTCGCCAACCGAGGCCTTCTGGACGTTCAGGATCTTGCCGCGGATGGGCAGCAACGCCTGGAAGTCCGAAGACCGGGCAAGCTTGGCCGTGCCCAGCGCCGAATCGCCCTCCACGATGAACAGTTCCGAGCGTTCAACGTCATCCGTCCGGCAGTCGGCCAACTTGGTAGGCATCGACGAAGTTTCCAGGGCATTCTTGCGGCGCTGCGTTTCCTTGTGGACGCGTGCCGAGATCCGCGACTTCATCTCGCTGACGATCTTTTCCAGAAGCAGGGCCGACTGGGCTTTGTCGTTGCGGTTGGCCGAACCCAGCTTTGCCGTGATTTCCTTTTCGACCACCTTGGCAACAATGGCGCGCACCGCCGAGGTACCCAGGATCTCCTTGGTCTGCCCTTCGAACTGCGGCTCGGCCAGCCGTACCGTCAGTACCGCTGTGAGCCCGGCCAGGACATCGTCCTTTTCGATCTTGTCGTTGCCCGCCTTCAGCTTGCGGGCATTTGCCTCCACGGCCTTGCGGAAAGTCTTCAGCAAAGCTGCCTCGAACCCCGACTGGTGTGTACCGCCCTTGGGCGTGGCGATGATGTTGACGAAGCTGCGCATCGTGGTCTCATACCCAATCCCCCAGCGCAGGGCAATGTCCACCTCGCAATCCCGTTCAACTTCGGCAATCTTGCTGTGGCCGTTCTCGTCCAGCACCGGGACCGTTTCCTTGAACTTACCGGCACCGTGGAGCCGCCACACGTCCGTTACGCCAGAGTCGGCAGCCAGGAACTCAACGAACTCCGAAATTCCGCCGTCGTGGTGGAAGACTTCCTCATGGGGCCCGCTCTCCCCGGGTGTTCCCGCCACCCTGCGCTCGTCGCGGACCGTGATTTTCAGGCCCGGGACCAGGAAGGACGTCTGCCGCGCACGAGCCACGAGATCGTCGTACGAGAACTTCGCATCGGGGGTAAAAATCTGCCGGTCGGCCCAGTAGCGCACACGGGTGCCCGTGACGCCGCGTTTCGCCTTGCCGACGACGTCAAGGACCGAGCCTTCGATAAACGGTTCGAACGGTGAATCGGGACCGGACTTGGACCCGGAATCCACAAAGCGTCCTGGCTCTCCGCGCCGGAATGACATCTGGTAGGTCTTGCTGCCCCGGTCCACCTGGACGTCCAAACGGCTGGACAATGCGTTCACAACCGAGGCGCCCACACCGTGGAGCCCGCCGGAGGCCGTGTACGAGCCGCCGCCAAACTTGCCGCCGGCGTGGAGTTTGGTGAAGACAACCTCGACGCCGGTGAGCCCTGTCTTCGGTTCGACGTCGACCGGAATGCCGCGTCCGTCGTCGTGGATCTCAACAGAGTTGTCCGCGTGGAGGATCACCTTGATGTCATGGCCGAAACCCGCCAGTGCCTCATCAACTGCGTTGTCGATGATTTCCCAGAGGCAGTGCATGAGGCCACGCGAATCCGTAGAGCCGATATACATGCCCGGGCGCTTGCGGACGGCTTCGAGGCCCTCAAGGACGGAAAGATGCCGGGCGTTGTATTCAGAACTCGGTGCCACTCGCGGTGCGCTCCTTCGGGGTATATCTCAGGGTGTTTCCAGCGGCGCTTCCGCTCGCTAAGTCCAGGCAAACACTGCCCATACAAGGATAGCGGCGTGCTGCCCAAAGAACCGGCTGCCACTCCCGGGCAGCCGAGGCCGGCTTCGTTACGTTACGCACATGTGATACGCGGACAGCGAAAGTGATCCATCCTTGCCATGGTTCTGCTCCGAATACTGGTTATATGGATGTACAGAACTACTAAGGAGGCCGACATGACAACAGCAGTTGCAGACCGCACGCTAAACGCAGCTGACCGATGCGATCGTTGCGGGGCTCAAGCATATGTCCGCGTTGTACTCGAGTCCTCCGGAGGTGAGCTGCTTTTCTGCGGCCACCACGCCCGCGCAGTCGAGGCCACGCTCCGGCCCCTGACCTCCGACTGGCACGATGAGACCGAGCGCCTCAATGAGAAGGCACCGATCCCGGTCGATTAGGCAGGGTATTCCGGTTTCCAGGCACGCCGAACGCCAGCCAAGCGTAACCGGAACAAGGATTCACAGCGAATCGGTCCGGAAGAACCGGACCAACCAAGAACAGGGCTTCTCCCGCAAGGAGGGGCCCTGTTCCAGTTAAGCCGTTTGCGCCTTTTCGGTTAGGACAAGAAACAGCCCGGCCGGAAACCGGCCGGGCTGTCAGGGTCGTGGGAAACGAACCTCTAGTCCAAGTAGTCCCGGAGGACCTGCGAACGCGAGGGGTGCCGCAGCTTGGACATGGTCTTGGATTCGATCTGGCGGATGCGTTCACGCGTAACACCATAGACCTTGCCGATTTCGTCTAAAGTCTTGGGCTGTCCATCAGTCAGGCCGAAACGCATGGCCACGACGCCGGCTTCGCGCTCAGAAAGGGTATCGAGCACGGAGTGGAGCTGCTCCTGAAGGAGCGTGAAGCTCACTGCGTCAGCGGGCACCACGGCTTCGGAGTCCTCAATCAGGTCACCGAATTCCGAGTCGCCGTCTTCGCCAAGCGGAGTATGCAGCGAAATGGGTTCGCGCCCGTACTTCTGGACTTCCACTACCTTCTCAGGAGTCATGTCCAGTTCGAGGGCGAGTTCCTCCGGCGTTGGTTCGCGGCCAAGGTCCTGGAGCATCTGCCGCTGGACACGGGCCAGCTTGTTGATGACTTCAACCATGTGTACCGGAATACGGATGGTACGGGCCTGATCGGCCATGGCGCGGGTAATGGCCTGACGGATCCACCAGGTTGCGTAGGTGGAGAACTTGAAGCCCTTGGTGTAGTCGAACTTCTCCACGGCACGGATCAGACCAAGGTTGCCTTCCTGGATGAGGTCCAGGAAGAGCATGCCACGGCCGGTGTAACGCTTGGCGAGGGACACCACAAGGCGAAGGTTGGCTTCGAGCAGGTGGTTCTTGGCCCTCTTGCCATCATGGATGACGAACTCGAGCTCGCGCTTGAGCTTGGGATCCATTGAACCGTCGTCGGCAGCGATCTTCTCCTCGGCAAACAGGCCGGCTTCGATCCGCAATGCGAGGTCGACTTCCTGCTCGGCGTTCAGCAGGGCGACCTTACCGATCTGCTTCAGGTAATCCTTTACGGGGTCGGCGGTAGCACCGGCCGACATGACCTGCTGGACGGGCGCGTCGTCATCATCGGCGTCGGAGTAGACAAAGCCGGAACCTGTGGGCGCAGGTTTGTCCTTGCCCGGAGCAGCGCCTTCTTCGGCGTCGTCATCGCCGACTTCCACTTCCTCAGCGGCCGCGGGATCGAACTCTTCGTCCTCAACATTCGCTTCGTCAGCGTCATCATCGGTATCTGAAGACTTGCTCGCAGCCTCAGCCGCGGCCTTGGCGCCGGGCTTGGGTCCGCGCTTTTTGGGTGCCGGCTTGTCAGAGCCGCCCCCGGAGGCCTTGTTGGCAGCACTTGTCGCCGCACGCTTGGCCGATGCCGCCTTCGTTTCCTCAGGGGACAGTTCGGCCTGGGCGGCGGGTTCCTTCTCGACGGAAGACGGGGTCACAGAAAACCTTTCTAGCGGCGGTCTGTGGAATCACCATGTGGGCAACACCACTATGACCCTGTCAAGTCCGCGATTATTTTCAAACGCAATCGCCGTCCGCAGGGTCTCTAGGTACAACTGCCGACGCCGCCGCCTTGTTCCCTGAATTCGGGTACATTACGGGCATTCAAACGCGGACCCAACCGGGTCTCGGCATCCATTGTCTCATGATTTTGCGAATCGCATGCCTGTTTGCGGAGGGAAAGCTATTCGCGGGTACCAATGTATGTTCCCCAGGCCGACTCCGGCCGCCGCGCCCAGCTGCTGATGTTGCCCTGTCCGAGGATGTCCTCCAACAGCTCAGCCAGGCGGTAGCCCGGGTATGCCGTGAGGGCTCGGGTGAGGCAGAAGTGCGCCAGTGAACCGTTACCTTTGCACCACGCGATCCACCCTTGAAGCGTGAAAGCCGCTGCGGCTGCCTTGTTGTCCTCAGCGTCAGAGCACAGCACGGCCAGGGTCTGCCGAAGGGCTTCCAGCATCTGCCAATCAGGAACAGGGGGCTGCAGGCCCAACAGCACCTCGCCGTGAGAATGCGCTGGCCCCTTCACCGGAATTGATGGCACGCAGTCCGCCACCCGCGCTGGAATCCGGTTCCGCTTCGGCGGCGGCCAACCCAAGCTCGAGGACATCGAACGGCAGCGTTTGGGACACTTCATCCGAGAAAAGCTTGAACGACCCGGCCCCGGCTTTGGCCGAAGCAGGGCCAGCGGCAGCCATGACCATCACCGCGTCACGCCAGGCTGGAACCGTCAGGGTTGCCCTGAGGAAACCCGCAAGGTCCCTTCCGGCCGGGCCGTCCAGGAGGGACGGCATCGAACCGCCCGATGTCCTGGGCTCCAGTGAACCTGCAGGGTCCCGTAACCCAGCCAGATCACGCGATACAGCCCTGCTGAGGACCTGACGCCACACAGCCAGGACGGCATCGAAACACAGCTCGCTTTGCCAAGCGTCCTCCAGTTGCTCGGTGAAACGACGTTCTGCTTCCAGGACGGAGGGATCGGCTTCTCTCCCGAGGGCGATGACAGGGGGATTGTCTTTGCTTGCGGGAGAGGAGCCCACCGTACTTCCGCGATAGATCAGCTCGGCATTGATACGGCTGTTCCGGATCTGCTCCACGGGCAGGCCCGGCACAGGACAACAGTCGGGATCGCTGCAAAAGGCGCTTCGCCAATACGTAGAGCCAATAAACCACGCATCCCGAACCGGGAGTCCGACGGCCTCCAATGACTGGTGCAACGACACGAGGAAGGGCATTGCCCGGCAGATCACCGAGCCGTCATCCCATCCTTCATCGACATAGAAGGCAAGAACCACCCCGTCGGCTTGGTGATCGGAGAGCAGGTGGTTGCGTACATAGTCGGAAAAGGAGGCCCGGACCCCCGGAGAGGCCGAGGATGGAAGATCCACCCGCAGCGTTGCTCCCAGGTGCCTGCCCTGCATGGTGATGGCTACCAGGCTGTCCTCCGGCCAGTAGCCCAGCAGGTGCGGAATGTAGCCCAGAATGTCTTCGGGTTGATGGATACTCAGCGTTTCCTTGGTGGTCATGCATCAAGCGTGGGCCAGCGCTGATGCCGACAAACAGCCACCGCCAGGACTATGTGCAAAACGAACGCCTGTGGAGTAAGAGTGCGAATTCCGCGGCTAAGACGCGCACCGGGGCGCTGTGCGCCTACTCGCGCGGAGCCTGCTCGGCGCGCGCCGCCCGGCGTCGTTCAATGCGTTCCCGCCGCTGCTTGGCCAGGGTCGCCACGAGCGGGGGCACGTGCGTTCCCTGTGCGGCCATTTGCAGCCGAACTTTCCTGCGGGTGAAAAGGATCAGCATGGTGCCGATTCCGAGCAGCAGGAACTGGACGCTGAGCGCGATCCTGAAGGGAGCCAGCCCATACAAGTTGCCGCCGGAGAACCCGCTGGCGTTCAACACGTCCAGGACAAGGCCGATCAGGTAGATGGCTACGAGAGCGGCAATAAATCCGCCCACGTTGACGATGCCCGTCGCCGTGCCGATCCGGTGCGAGGGATTGAACGTCCGCGCAAAGTCGAATCCAATCATTGAGCCCGGTCCGCCTACGGCCAGCACCACCACCAGCACCACCAGGAGCCACAACGGAGCCCTGTCCGGGAGAACCAGCACCGCGGCCCAGGCGAGTGCGGTGGCCGTGGTGATGAGCAGCACCATGGCTGAACGACGCATAGGGTGCCTGGAGACGAAGCGTCCCACGCCCGGCCCCGTGACGATGGCTGTTGCGACGAAGAGCGCCATCAAAGCCGAAACCGTCCCGGCGTCCAGACCCTGGGCTGATAGAAGGAAGGGATATCCCCACGTCATGGCGAACAAGTTGCCGCTGAACTGGACGGTGAAGTGACTCCACAGGCCCAGCCGGGTGCCGGGCTGCTTCCAGGCCCGGGACAACGAGACGCCGGTGGCCCGGAGGCCCTGTGAAACGTCCCTTGGAGGGTGCCCCGGAGGCGCGTCCCGCAGGAGTGCAACCACCAGCACGACGGCCAGGACGGACATGGACGCCAAGGTGAGGAAGGCCGGCGTCCAACCCGCAGAATGCAGCAACAAGGCGAAGGGAACAACGCTGAACAGCTGTCCCAGCTGACCGCACATGCCGGTCAGCTGGGTAACCAGCGGAACCCTGGCAGGCGCAAACCACAACGGCACCAGGCGTATGACGGAGATAAAGGTCATGGCGTCGCCGGCCCCCACCAGGACCCGCCCCAGCACTCCCCCGGGAATGCTGTCCGCGTATGCCAACTGCAGCTGACCCAGCCCCATGAGAACCGCACCGCCGGCAATCATTGCGCGGGAACCCAGTCTATCCACCAGGACCCCAACGGGAATTTGGAGGCCCGCGTACACCAGCAACTGCAGGACGGTGAAGAACGATACTGCCGCGGCGCTGGCATGGAAGCGCTCGGTGGCTTCGAGCCCGGCAACGCCAAATGAGGTCCTCTGGGCCACCGCCACCAAGTACGCGAATACGCCGATTGTCCAGATGAGCCAGGCGCGGGGAGAATTCACCCCTTAATTATGCCCGTCCCGCAATCAAAGCTGATTTATTGTGGCGCGTCCTTACGGGCAAGATACGCCTCAACGGCAGCGCCGAGATCCTCCGCGTTGGGCAACTCGTCGTTTTCGTCAGCCAGGAGGGAACGCCGGACGATCCCCTCGGACTTCTCGTCATAGCGGGCCTCGAGATTGGACACCACAGCCTGCACTTCTTCGGACGATTCAATCTGTTCGGCGATTTGCCTGCCGACTTCGCGGCCTGCCTCGCGCAGGCGGTCGGTGGGAAGCATCAACGAAGTCGCAGCACCGAGGTACTCCAGGCCTGCTACGGCGGCCTGAGGATATTCGGCTTCGGAGAGGTAGTGCGGCACATGGATGACGTAGCCGGCAACGTTTCGTTCTGCCTCCGTGAGCCGCAGCTCCAGGATGTGCCCGATTGCAGCAGGCACCTCAACCGTGGGCTTCCAACTGGAGATGCCTTCGATGAGTTCCGGCCTGTTTCCGTGCACCGTCACGCCCACGGGCCGGGTGTGTGGCACCGGCATGGGAATCGAATGGATCCAGGTCACCAGGTTGACGTCCAGCTTCTCGACGATTCCGACGACGGCCCTGGAGAATCGCTCCCACTGCAGGTCGGGTTCAAAGCCGGCGAGCAGCAGAAATGGCTGGCCGAGGCCGTCGGTGAGCTTGTACAGTCCCAGCTTGGGCGGCTGGTAGTCCTGCAGGTGGTCTTCGACAAAGCTGATATGCGGACGCCGCGAACGGTAATCGATGAGTTGGTCGGCGTCGAACATGGCCACTACCTGGGCGTCGAGTTGTTCGAGCAACTCGGCATTGATCTGGCGGACGACGTGGCCGGCGTCGGCAAAACCGGTGAAGCCCATGACCATGTTCAGTCCACGAAGATCGGGGTCGTGGAAAGTTTCGATGTTGCTCGCGTAGAGCGCCTCGGGGTCCAGGAGGGAGCCGGATATCCGTTCAAACACGGCATGTTCCTTTCGCAGTGGCAAAGTTCGTGGTCCGGCTGAAAGGCATCCATATGGCGCCCTGACGTGCCGGAGACCGCATCGCGACGGCCTGTTATTCATACAACGCTGCACCTCGCACGGGCATTCCTGCCGCATGATGTGCTGCAAATCTCATTTAATTGCAGTCCGCGGCCTGCCAGAGACTACGATCGAAGCGGGTCGACGTCCTCTTGCGACGCTGGGCCTGAAGACCAAGGCCGCCGTCGCAAGAGGACGTCGGACGCGTACCGGTGCGGGGCGCCTAACATGCAGCCCAGCCAAGCAAAGCAGAGAGAAGTGAGGACACATCCTCGTGGTCAAGACTACTGACATCATCCTCGGCGTAATTGCCAAAGACCCGAAAAAGTCCCCGAGCGACGCCCTGGTGGTTGGCGTTGCCCAAGGCGCA
The DNA here is from genome assembly GCF_044749185.1 of Paenarthrobacter sp. NPDC089675. Classification (NCBI taxonomy): domain Bacteria; kingdom Bacillati; phylum Actinomycetota; class Actinomycetes; order Micrococcales; family Micrococcaceae; genus Paenarthrobacter; species Paenarthrobacter sp. NPDC089675. Next base: position 660,532 of record NZ_JBIVHM010000002.1, read on the forward strand.
GACGGCCCTGTGCTGCTTTCGAACCCCTTGAGCGCCAAGGCCGCTGAGTCCATCACAGGGTCCTTGAAAGCCCTTGGCATCACCGGAGCAGCCGACCAGGTACACCGTCTCCCGGGCCTGCCGGAAACCGGCTCGGAGATCCTGGTCCTTAGCGGGGTTGGAAAGCAGTCCGACGGCGGCAGCCTCACCGAAGAGGCGCTGCGCCGCGCGGCGGGCTCAGCTGTCCGCCAGCTCGCAGGACTCTCCTCCGTTACGCTCGCTTTCCCCACCGCGACCATTGCCGATCTCGCAGCCGTCGCCGAGGGGGCTGCACTGGGCGCCTACTCATACACCGAGCACCGCTCCAGCCAGGATGGCTTGAAGGCACCCGTCAGCAAGGTCCTGCTTTCCACCGATCTCGATGCCAAGGCCGCTCAGCCGGCCCTGGACCGCGCCATTGTCCTTGCGCGTGCAGTCAATGCCACCCGGACGCTGGTCAACCAGCCGCCGAGCCACCTCTTCCCCGAGTCCTTCGCCGAATCCGCCAAGGAGCTCGCCAAGGGACTGCCGGTCAAGGTGTCGGTGTGGGACGAAAAGCGCCTGGAAAAAGAGGGTTTTGGCGGCATCCTCGGGGTCGGCAAGGGCTCCACACGCCAGCCCCGCTTGGTCAAGGTGGAGTACGCGCCTGCCAAGGCAAACCGCAAGCTGGCCCTCGTCGGTAAGGGCATCACGTTCGACACCGGCGGCATTTCCATCAAGCCGGCCCTCGGAATGGGCGACATGAAGAGCGACATGGCCGGTGCCGCCGTCGTGCTTAATACCGTCCTGGCCATCGCCTCCCTTGGCCTGCCCATTAAGGCAACCGCGTGGCTGTGCATCGCGGAAAACATGCCTTCGGGTGCCGCGCAGCGTCCGGCCGACGTCCTCACCATCTACGGTGGCAAGACAGTCGAGGTCCTGAACACCGACGCCGAAGGACGTTTGGTCATGGCAGACGGAATCGTGGCTGCCAGCCAGGAAAAGCCTGATGCCATTATCGACGTAGCCACCCTTACCGGCGCCCAGTTGATCGCCCTCGGCCTGCGAACCGCAGGCGTCATGGGTTCCGACTCCGTCACTGCGGCCTTGAAGTCGGCCGCGGACCGCGCCGGCGAGTTGGTGTGGCCCATGCCCCTTCCGGAGGAACTGCGCCCCAGCCTGGACTCGCAGGTCGCTGACATCGCCAACATCGGCGAACGCAACGGCGGCATGATGACTGCCGCCGTCTTCCTTCAGGAATTCGTCGGCAAGAACGGCGACGGCGAGCAGATTCCGTGGGCACACATCGACATTGCCGGTCCTTCCTTTAACAACGGCAGCCCCTACGGCTACACACCCAAGCAGGGAACCGGGTGCACTGTCCGGACCCTGGTCGCTTACGCCGAGGATCTGCTGGCGGTTTCCGCCTAGGGACCCCTGCCACTCCGCCAGGCACGGTGCGGGCCTTCCAAAGGAACCCGGCAGGGCCCGCATTTGCCCGGAATTATGCGGGGTGTAGCGCTGTGTCACAAGTGAACGTGAGTCTGGACACAAGCGCTGCACAAACGCCCGCAGAGGGTGGAGCATGGGTAGGTGGTTCGCTAAGGTGAACACGATAGTCACAAATGCAAGAGAACTTACGTGCTGGCATAATCACGGCAGAACAAGTTCCAAAGACCAGATGGCACCAGTCCCGTGTCATCATTCACGCGAGGGAGCGTTTTAGTGGCCGATCAGGCAACTGCGCAAGAATTCGACATCCTGGTACTCGGTGGCGGCAGCGGCGGCTACGCCACGGCTTTGCGGGCCGTACAGCTTGGGTTCACCGTTGGCCTTGTTGAAAAGGCAAAGCTCGGTGGAACCTGCCTCCACAATGGCTGTATCCCCACCAAGGCACTCCTGCACTCGGCAGAACTGGCCGACCATGCACGCGATTCCGCCAAGTACGGCGTCAACGTAACGCTGGACAGCATCGACATGCCGGCCGTGAACGCTTACAAAGACGGCATCATTGCCGGTAAGTACAAGGGCCTGCAGGGACTTATCAAGTCCAAGGGCATCACGGTCATTGAGGGCGAAGGCAAGCTCCAGGGCAACAACACCGTCGTTGTGAACGGTACTGCCTACACCGGCAAGAACATCGTTCTGGCTACGGGCTCGTACTCCCGCTCCCTTCCGGGCCTGGAAATCGGCGGCAAGGTCATCACCTCGGACCAGGCCCTCACCATGGACTACATTCCCAAGAGCGCAATCGTCCTCGGCGGCGGCGTTATTGGTGTCGAGTTCGCCTCCGTATGGAAGTCCTTCGGCGTTGACGTCACCATCATCGAAGGCCTCCCCTCCCTCGTTCCGAACGAGGACGCCGCGATCGTCAAGAACCTTGAGCGGGCCTTCAAGAAGCGTGGCATCAAGTTCAGCACCGGCATCTTCTTCCAGGGTGTCGAGCAGGACGAGAACGGCGTCAAGGTCACACTGGTTGACGGACAGACGTTCGAGGCAGACCTGCTCCTGGTAGCTGTCGGCCGCGGACCTGTTACCGCGAACCTGGGCTACGAAGAAGCCGGCCTGACCATCGACCGCGGATTCGTCATCACCAACGAGCGCCTCCACACCGGCGTCGGCAACATTTACGCCGTCGGCGACATCGTTCCCGGCGTTCAGCTTGCGCACCGCGGCTACCAGCAGGGCATCTTCGTTGCAGAGGAAATCGCCGGCCTCAACCCGGCCATTGTTGAAGACATCAACATCCCCAAGGTCACCTACTGCGAGCCCGAGATCGCAACCGTCGGTTACACCGAGAAGGCTGCCAAGGAAAAGTTCGGCGATGACCAGGTCCAGACCCAGGAATACAACCTGGCCGGTAACGGCAAGAGCTCCATCCTGGGCACCGGCGGCATCGTAAAGCTGGTCCGGCAGAAGGACGGCCCCGTGGTCGGCATCCACATGATCGGCTCGCGCATTGGCGAGCAGATCGGCGAAGCACAGCTCATCGTGAACTGGGAAGCGTACCCGGAAGATGTGGCACAGCTTGTCCACGCCCACCCCACCCAGAACGAAGCATTGGGCGAAGCCCACCTCGCCCTCGCGGGCAAGCCGCTCCACGGCTAAGTCTTTACCCAAGACAAAACGGTCCGGTGCGCACAGCGGAATCTGCAGTGCGCACCGGACCGGACCAGCAGAATTCATCCGCACAAAAAGATCAATAAGGAGAACGGGGACGACATGTCTGAATCCGTTAACTTGCCCGCCCTCGGTGAGAGTGTCACCGAAGGAACCGTCACCCGCTGGCTCAAGCAGGTTGGTGACCGGGTAGAGATCGACGAGCCGTTGCTCGAGGTTTCCACCGACAAAGTAGACACCGAAATCCCTTCTCCGATCGCTGGCGTCATCGAAGAAATCCTCGTCGCTGAAGACGAGACGGCAGAAGTTGGCGCCCCCTTGGTTCGCATCGGCGACGGCTCCGGTTCGGCAGCTCCCGCCGAAGAAGCACCTGCTGCAGAAGCCCCGGCCGAGCCGACAGCTCCTGCCCAGGAAGCCCCCGCAGCACCGGCCGAGGAGGCTCCCGCGGCCCAGGCTCCTGCCGCTTCCGGCGGCGAAGGCCACGAGGTTACCCTCCCCGCCCTCGGCGAAAGCGTCACTGAAGGCACCGTGACCCGCTGGCTGAAGGCCGTGGGCGACACCGTTGAGGTTGACGAGCCGCTTCTCGAGGTTTCCACCGACAAGGTCGACACCGAGATCCCGTCGCCCGTTGCCGGGACCCTGCAGGAAATCCGCGTCAACGAAGACGACACCGCTGAAGTCGGCTCCGTCTTGGCCATCATTGGCTCCGGCGCGGCACCTGCTCCGGCTGCGGCCCCGGCTCCCGAAGCTCCAGCCGCCGCTGCACCCGCCGCTGCACCGGCACCGGTCGCAGCTCCGGCACCCGCCGCTGCACCCGCACCCGCCGCAGCTCCGGCACCCGCCGCCGCTCCGGCACCCGCCGCAGCACCCGCACCCGCCGCCGCTCCGGCAGCTGCAGAGTCCGGCGCTGCTTCCGAGTCCGGCTACGTCACTCCCCTCGTCCGCAAGCTTGCAAACCAGCACGGCGTCGACATCGCTTCGGTATCGGGCACCGGTGTTGGCGGCCGTATCCGCAAGCAGGACGTCCTTGCAGCCGCCGAAGCCAAGCAGGCCGCTGCAGCACCGGCAGCCGCACCCGCGGCTGCCCCTGCCCCAAAGGCGGCCGCACCCGTTGTTGCCTCGTCCTTGCGCGGCACCACGGAGAAGGCTCCCCGGATCCGCCAGGTGATCGCCCGCCGCATGCGCGAATCGCTCGAGGTCTCCACGCAGCTCACCCAGGTGCACGAAGTGGACATGACCAAGATCGCCAAGCTGCGCCTCAAGGCCAAGAACAACTTCCAGGCCCAGAACGGCGTCAAGCTGACCTTCCTGCCCTTCATCGCCAAGGCCGTCGCCGAGGCTCTCAAGCAGCACCCGAAGCTGAACGCTGCTTACGACGAGTCCAAGCAGGAAATCACGTACCACAACGCCGAACACCTGGCTATTGCCGTTGACACCGACAAGGGCCTCCTGGTTCCGGTGATCTCCGACGCCGGTAACTTGAACCTCGCGGGCCTGGCCAGCAAGATCGCGGACGTCGCAGGCCGTACGCGTGACGGCAAGATTGGCCCGGATGAACTCTCCGGCGGTACCTTCAGCATCACCAACATCGGTTCCGTTGGAGCACTGTTCGACACGCCGATCATCAACCAGCCGCAGGTCGGCATCCTGGGCACCGGCGCAATCGTCAAGCGCGCGGTTGTCGTGGCTGACGAGAATGGCGATGACTCAATCGCCATCCGCTCCATGATGTACCTGTCCCTGACCTACGATCACCGTTTGGTGGACGGCGCAGATGCGGGCCGCTTCCTGCAGACCCTCAAGGCACGCCTTGAAGAAGGCGCCTTCGAAGCGGACCTGGGCCTCTAGGACCTTTCAGCACTCTCGCTGACCACAAAGGCGGGGCAGGGATTTCGGGAAACCGGAAACCTGCCCCGCCTTTTGTCGTCACAGCCGCTTTCATCCTCATGCTCTTTCTTCCTGGGAGCGTGGTTTTGCTACGGGACGTAGAAGGGACTGGATAAGCTGGGGTCATGAGTATTCTCTTCAGCATCCTGGTGTTCTTGCACATCGTCGGCGCAGCCATGATTGTGGGCTACTGGATCGCCACCATCAAGGAGCCAACGGTGCATCCGCGCCAGCGTGACGGCGCGTTCCTTCAGCTCCTCACCGGCATCGCCATGATGGGCCTGATCACGGTTCCCGAGCTCAACATGCATGCCAACTATTTCAAGCTCGGCATCAAGTTCGCCATTGCCGTTGCCGTGGCCGTCCTGGCTGTGATCGGATCACGCAAGGTGAAGAAGGGCGAACCCGTTTCCACCGGGCTTGCCCACGGAGTCGGCGGGCTGGCTCTGGTCAATATCGCCATCGCCACGCTCTGGAACTGACAACACGCCGACCATACATCCAGGCAGCCGTCCCGCATCCGAAGCGGGGCGGCTGTCTGTTTTGCGGCGAGTCGCGCGCTGAAGCGGCGGTATCGTCCCGCCGGGGGCCGCTTGGGGGTCACAATCCACCGACAGCGGAATCTCCGTGCACCATCCCCCGATGATCCCTAGGATTGAAGCGGTGGCACCCGGCCAGCACCGGGTGCCGTTTACTACGACCCCAAGGAGTGGATATGGCAGCAGTACGCACCGCGCACACGGTTTGGAACGGCAACCTGATTGAAGGTTCCGGCAACACGACGCTGGACAGCTCAGGTCTTGGGACCTTCGATGTCACCTGGAAGGCGCGCACCGAGCAGTCCGGCGGCAAGACCAGCCCGGAAGAACTCATCGCCGCAGCCCACTCCGCTTGCTTCTCGATGGCGTTCAGTCACGCCCTGTCCGAGGCCGGCTACACACCCGAAGAGGTACAGACCAAGGCCGATGTCACCTTCGTGCCCGGCACGGGCATCACCGGCAGCCACCTGACGCTGACGGCCCGCATCCCGGGAATCTCCGAAGAGGATTTCCACCGCATCTCCGAGGAAGCCAAGACCGGCTGCCCCGTGTCCGGTGCCCTTGCGAGCATCAAGATCACCCTGGACGCAACGCTCGCTTCCTAGTACTGCAGGCATCAGCAAGGCGGTAAGCGAAAGGCCCCGCCCTTTGGTTGGAACTCTTCAACCAAAGGGCGGGGCCTTTGCACTGCTAGGAGCCCTGTGGACGTGAAGGCAGGGGCCCTGGGCGGACACTCCGGTAACCCGTGCGCTGCGGCGGGCGGTCAGTGGGGAGCTCCTGGACCATCTCCTTCAAAGCGCCTATGCCATATTCGAGCTGCGGATCGGTCTTGGCCGCGTAGGCGTGGGGCGGGAAGATCACCTCGATGTCAGGCTCGACTCCGCGGTTTTCCACATCCCAACCGATTCCCCCGCCGAACCAGGTAGCGTACCGGGGCTGGGTGACACCCGTACCGTCGGCCAAGGAGAAGCGGTTGTCGATGCCGACAACTCCGCCCCATGTCCTCGTTCCAATGACCGGGCCGATGCCGCGAAGCTTTGATACCTGGGTAATGATGTCGCCATCGGAGCCGGAAAACTCGTCGGCAAGGACGATAACCGGCCCCCGCGGTGCATGGTGCGGGTAGGTCCGCGGTTTCTCGCCCCGCGGCATGCTCCAGCCGGTAACCTTCCGGCCGATCAGCTCCGCCACAAGTTGCGACGTGTGTCCCCCTCGGTTCCGGCGAACGTCCACAATCAGTCCGTCCAGGGCCGTCTCGGTATCGAGGTCGCGGTGAAGCTGTGCCCAGCCGTTGGCCATCATGTCCGGAATGTGCAGGTAGCCAAACTTTCCTCCCGAGGCCTCACGGACGGTTCGCCGGTTTGCGCGCACCCAATCCTGATACCGCAGCCGTTCTTCGTCCCGGACCGGAACTACCGCGACGCGTCGCTGCTGTCCTTCGGCCTCGCCATGCGCTTCACCGTTCAAGAGTGTCAGTTCCACCGTGCGTCCGGCCGCGCCCACCAACTGCATGGCCGGCGTCAGGGCCGCGGAAAGCTCGACGCCGTCAATCGCCAAGAGGACGTCGCCCACCTTCGCGTGGACTCCTGGCTGCGTCAGGGGGGAGGTCGCCAACGGATCGGAGGATTCACCGGCGAGGATATTGGTGATTACCCAGCCCTTATCCCCTAATCGGAACTCCGCGCCCAGCCGTCCCTGGCCATTTCGTCCGGGCTCGTTCACGGCGGCCGGACGCACATAGGCGTGCGAGGTTCCAAGTTCCCCGTGAATTTCCCACAAGAGGTCCACCAGGTCATCGTGGGAGCCCAGCCTTTCCACGATGGGACGGTAGCGCTTGTATACCGATTCCCAATCCTGGCCCGCCATGTCCTGGGCCCAGAAGAAGTCCCTCTGAAGTCTCCAGGCCTCGTCGAAGGCCTGACCCCACGCTGCCACCGGATCCAGGACAACGCGGATCCGATTCAGCTCCACCTTGACCAGCTCGCCTGAGTCCTCCTCTACCTTCTTGTCCGCGGGAACGGAGGTGACCTGCTGGTCCAGGACATACACCACCCGTTTGCGGTCTCCGGAAAGGCGGTAACGGTCGGCGGCCTTGACCAGCGTGGTCGGCTGGCGTTTGGCGATGTCGTAGCGGACCAGGGACGGCGCAATCTTCTTGTCTTGGAGGGTGCCTTTGCCTTCGCCGGTGACGCCCGACAGTTCTGTGTCCAGCCAAAGAAGGGCTCCGTTTGCCGTGGTCAGGTCCGAATAGTTGCCCTGCGGCACGGGAACCGCAACAACCCGCTGAGCCAACCCTTCGGCATCCACGCGCACGTCGGGAGTCTCGGCGTCGTCGGCGTCACCAACGGCGGGCGAATCCTCCAGGGTGTCCACGGATGGTCCGAACGGCGAGGGTGTTTCAGCACCCAGTGCCACGAGGTATGGCTTGATAGGGCTGGGGAAAGACAAATCGAAGGAGTGTCCGTCATAGACCGGATCGAAGCTCCTGTTGGACAGGAACGCCAGGAACTTGCCGTCTGGCGTAAAGGCCGGGGACTCGTCGCAGAATCGGCCGTCCGTGACATCGATAATGCCGTCCTGGCCATCCGACGGACGTACCAGCCGAAGCTTGCTGCGCGAGCCAAAGGAGGTAACCGGTTCGTTCCAGGCCAGCCATTGCGAATCACCGGACCACGCGAGCTGGTCGACGCTGCCTTCACCGATGCTGACGAGCCTGGTCAAGGCACCCGAAACGGTGTCTGCAACGAAAACATCACCGAATGCTGTCCCGATCGCGAGCCACCGCCCATCCGGGCTCGCTTCCAAAGCGCTGATCCGGGTAGGTGCGGGGAAATCCACGCGGATCTCCTGAGTGTCCTCCCCTGCCTCCGGACGCCTCTCTTCCACGCTGGAGACGGTGTCCGCTGAGGCTTCGGCATTGGCCGTTTCGTCCGCGCTCTGCGGATGGCCAGCACCAGGGCCGACGGTACCTGCTGCCTGCTGGCCGACCGGTTCCTTCCCTAGGACGTTCGACGCCGAAACAGGCTTGGGCAGGAAGTCCACTTCCTCGGCCGGCACGGCAGGGGTGTCCACCGGCTTCGGGACGTCAACCGTGGGTTTGGCTGAAAGCCTGGCCGCGATGCGCTTGATATAGAGGGCCTCCACACCCCCATGATCGGCAACGTAGGCGATCCGTCCGTCCGTCAGGGGCCGCGGCAGCCGGGCCCGGACACCGGGCGAAGCTTCCACCACACGCGAGGGCCCATCCTTGTGGCGAAGCCAGTGGATTGTTCCGTGGGCTTCCACGGCGCTGGCCGTTCCGAGACAGTTGGGGAAAACGTCGCCAAGATGGGCAGAGACCTTCAGCGGACCGGGACGACGTCCCGGTGAAGCAGAACCCAGGCTGATCTCCAGCTTGGCGGCGACGGCGTCGGACTCCAAGGAGGGCAGGAGCCAAAGCTCACCGGCAGACTCAAAAATGACGCGCTTTCCGTCGGAAGCCGCATGCCGGACGTAGAAATCCTGGTGGTCGGTATGCCGGCGCAGATCCGATCCGTCCGGAAGCACGGAATACAGGTTGCCGTAGCCCTCATGATCGGAGAGGAATGCGATCCGGCCTTGGACCCACAAAGGGTCCGTCAGGTTTCCATCGAGTTCGGGGACCAGCCGTTCATACTCGCCGTTGCCGTCCGCGTCGATCCACAATTTTCCGGCCGTGCCGCCGCGGTAACGTTTCCACCAAGCCGGTTCGCGGGAAAGAACACTGGCAAGGACTACCGGCTTCTCGTCGCCGATTTCAGGCCCGAAGGCCACACCCTCCACCGGGCCGAAGGGAAGCTCGACGGCGGCACCGCCGTCGAGGGGCACGCTGTACGCATGCGTGTGGCGGCTTTCAGCCTGCTGGAAGGCGCTGGTGACCAGTACGTTGCCGGCTGGAGTGAATCCCCTGACACGGGTCGTGGTGTGTCCGAAGTAGCTCAGCTGCCGGTAACCGCCACCGTCCACATCAGCAGTGACCACTTCCGGCGCGGTACCTACAACGGCAGTCCAAACCAGCCGTTGGCCATCCGGAGTGAAGCGGGGGTTCCTGGCGGGCAACTGCTGGGACGAAACGCGCCAGGCACGGCCGCCGCCCACAGGCGCGATCCAGATGTCGTCTTCGGCCACGAAGGTGAGCAGGTCACCGTGTATGTGCGGGAAACGGAGGTAGCTGGAGGAGGTCATTGTTCGATCATAGTCAGTATGCAGACGCGGTCCCGGTCCTTCGCGGGGCGTTTCCGGCACGCCCCTGCGGCATGGTGAGATGGGTCATGCGAATCGTGATGTCCGGTGCGTCCGGGATGATTGGAAGCGCGGTATCGAAACTCCTGGAGTCGCGAGGGGACGAGGTCATCCGGCTCGTCCGCCGGCCTGCCCGGACAACCGGCGAACGCTTCTGGGACCCGGCGGCGGGGTTGCTGGACAAGGCGGTGCTCGACGGCGCCGATGCAGTCATCAATCTTTCAGGCGCAGGAATCGGAGACCGGCCCTGGACCAAAAGCCGGATCAGGGAACTCTACGACTCACGACTTCAGCCGACCCGCACCCTGGCCGCCGCCATGGAAGAGATGGATAACCCGCCAGGCACCTTCATCAGCCAATCAGCCTCGGGATTCTACGGAGCTTCACGCAATGAGGTCCTAAGGGAAAGTGCTCCTGCAGGCTCAGGCGTTCTTGGCCCGCTCTGTGTGGAATGGGAAGCTGCAGCCAGGACCGCCCCTGAGGCTGTCAGGGTGGTCACCCCGCGGACCGGAGTCATCCTCAGCACCTCAGGTGGCGCGCTCGGGCCGCTGCTCCCCCTCCTCAAGCTGGGACTGGGCGGTCCCTTTGGGGACGGGAGGCAGTATTGGCCATGGATCACCCTCGCTGACGAGGCAGCCGCGCTTGCATTCCTTGTCACTGCCGACGTCGAAGGGGCAGTAAACGTCTGCGCGCCCGGCATTGCCGATGTCAACACGATCGTCGCCAAGCTGGCTGAAGCCTTCCACCGTCCGGCCGTCTTCAGGGTTCCCCGCCCCGCACTGAAGCTGTTGCTGGGCGGTCTGGCCGATGAACTTGTCATGGCCAACCAGGCTATGGATCCAGGGCGGCTCGCCGGTGCCGGGTTCCATTGGCAACATCCCTCCCTGAGCCAGGCCATGTCCTGGCTGAAAGCGGAAACGATTTCCTAACTACCGTTCAGGATCTCGGAAATGCGCCACTTGCCGTCGACTCTGGTGAGCACAACTGCGATGTGCTGTTGCTCGCCGTACGGTTTCCATCGGATGACCTGGCCCTGCGCGTTGCGCTCCTCATAGCTCGACGTCACGGCGGTCACGGCCATCACTGCGTGGTTTCCGTCCTTGGAAGTCTGCTCTACGGCCTTCAGTTCCGTACTGAACCCGGCCAGGTGGACGCCCTGGGAGGTCAGCTGCTCTGCAAGTGACTGGTCTGCAATTGCCGCGGGAGAGCCGGGAACATTGACCAACTCCAGCAGTTCGGGGCGACCTTCGTTCAGGGCCAAATCGCGGACTGATGCAAGTGCTGCCATGGCAGCACCAGCGTCCGGAGACCCGAGCTGTTCCGCAAGGACCGCCGGAATGTCCGGCTGGGCGACCGGCGTGGTCCCCGCGACGGCTACTGCAGCTGCAGGAGCCGGCTGGGGGACAAAGTTTCCCGACCAGACAAGCCACGTGGCGCAACCCACAGCCAAGCAGACCGCGCCGGTCAGCGCACGTTTCAAAAAGAGCCTCTTGCCCTGTCCTGGCTCGAGCCTTGGAGAGGCGGCTAAGGGAAGACTGGGGCGGCGTGCGAATCTTGGCAGGACTCCGCGCCTCCGACCCCGTGTGCCTGCCGCCCGCCGGGTCAACAGTTCGGGGATGACCGAGGCATGGACAGAACCGGCCAGGTCCACGGGTTCCGGCGAAGCGGTCCTGTAAATGGCCGCAGAAAACTCCTTGGCCGTGGGACGCGCCTTTGCATCAGGGTTCAGCCCGGCCTCGAGCACCCCTACCAAGGTTTTGGGGACATCGGGAACCAGCACGGCCAAAGGAGGACGGTTCCGCGCAGGCTCCGGAGCATGGCCGGTCAGGCAATACCAGCCCAGCGCGGCCAGGGAGTAGATATCCCTTGCAGGTTGAAGCGCATCGCTTGGCCGATAGCCTGGGCCCGAGGAGGGCTCGGCGAATCCCGGTGTTCCAGCACCCAAGGATTGTTGGCGCTCCCCCAGCAGCCCAGCGAGTCCCAGGTCAGCCAACAACGGTTTGCCTTGGGCGGTGAAAAGGACATTTCCCGGCGAGACATCACCGTGACCTATTCCCTGGCTGTGCAGATGCGCCAAGGCTTGCGCCATCGGCGTCAATACTGTGACGCATTCACCTACTCCGATCTTTCCGCGGGCCGATATGACGTCGGCCAGGGAACCGCCGGGTGCATAGTCCATGACCACTGCGATTCCGGCGGCACCACCTTCCGTGCTGCCGGGCACCTTGACCAGTTCGTGGATTGATACCAAATGTTCGTGGCTCGCTGCCGACACGATGCGCGCCTCCCGGCGGAGCCGCTCCATTTCTTGCGGCTTGCCTGCGCCGTCGTCCGTGTACTTCACCGCGAAGCGGGCCCCGTCCGCATTCCTGGCTGCCAGCCATACTGTTGCCGACGCGCCGCGGCCCAGCAGCCGCGAGCAGGTATAACCGGGAACGACTGGCGGCAGCGGTGTCCCGGTGTCCAAAGTCTCCATGTCAAAGGTCTACCTGACGACGGACTTTCGTGCAGAAGTTATCCACAGGCTCCGCCCACCCTCCTGAGGTACTCCTCGCCCGGGTCAGATGCGACTGAGAGGTTCACCACAAAATCATGGGCTGAGTCGCACTGGGTCTAAGCTTGAACGCATGACTCTTGAGTTTTCACAACTGGGTCTTGCCCCGGATTTCGTCGATTACGTGCAGGGCTGGGACCTTCAACGGGAAATCCACAACAAAGTTGTTGCCGGTGAGAAAAACAGTACCGTCCTGCTTCTCGAGCACGCGTCTGTCTACACGGCGGGCAAACTCACGGAAGATCACGAACGCCCCTTCGACGGCACGCCCGTGGTTCCGGTGGACCGGGGTGGCAAACTTACCTGGCACGGTCCAGGTCAGCTCATTGCCTATCCCATTCTCAAGCTGAAGAACCGCGCCGGAATCCGGGACTACGTGGAACGGCTTGAGGCCACCATGATCGCCATCATGGAGGACTACGGCATCCCTGCAGTCCGAGTCAAAGGCCGTGCAGGCGTGTGGGTTCTTGCTGATGAGAAGGGCCCCGACCGCAAAATTGCCGCCATCGGCATTCGGGTACTGGACGGTGTCACCATGCATGGAGTGGCCATCAACTGCAGCAACGACCTCACACCCTACGCGCAGATCATTGCCTGCGGGATTACGGACGCCAGCGTAACCACCATGTCGCTGGAAACCGGCCGCACCATTAACCCCGCAGACATCGTTGACCGCTTCGTGGAAGAGTTCCGCAAACACGAAGAAGCCCTAGTTTCCACTCCAGAAGGAGCCCTCCAGTGACTCTCGCCCCTGAAGGCCGCAAGCTGCTGCGTATTGAGCAGCGTAATTCGGCGGTGCCGGTTGAACGTAAGCCTGAGTGGATCAAGGCAAAGGTCCAGATGGGGCCGGAGCTCGTCGGGTTGAAGAACCTGGTGAAGAAGGAAGGCCTGCACACCGTGTGCGAGGAGGCCGGGTGCCCGAACATTTTCGAGTGCTGGGAAGACAAGGAAGCGACGTTCCTGATCGGCGGGTCCGAGTGCACCCGGCGTTGTGATTTCTGCCAGATCGATACCGGCAAGCCCTCCCCGCTGGACCGGTTCGAACCGACCAAGGTGGCCCGGTCCGTGCAGGCCATGCAGCTGCGCTACGCCACGGTCACCGGCGTGGCCCGCGACGACCTCGAAGACGAAGGCGTGTGGCTGTACGCCGAAACGGTCCGCAAAATCCATGAACTGAACCCCGGCACCGGGGTGGAGCTGCTGATCCCTGACTTCTCCGGCAAACCCGAACACATCACCGCGATCTGCGAATCCAAACCCGAAGTGTTCGCCCACAACGTCGAGACCGTGCCGAGGATCTTCAAGCGGATCCGGCCCGCGTTCCGGTACGAACGGTCCCTGGATGTCATCACCCAAGGCCGGGACCTGGGCATGGTGACCAAGTCCAACCTGATCCTGGGCATGGGCGAGACCCGCGAGGAAATCTCCGAAGCCCTCCGCGACCTGCACGCTGCCGGGTGTGACCTGATCACGATCACCCAGTACCTGCGCCCCTCCGAACGGCACCTGCCCGTGGACCGCTGGGTCAAGCCCCAGGAATTCGTGGACCTCCAGCACGAAGCCGAAGAGATCGGCTTCCTCGGCGTCATGTCCGGGCCGCTGGTGCGTTCCTCCTACCGGGCCGGCCGGCTGTGGGCCACCGCGATGCGCAAAAAGGGCTGGGACATCCCCGAAGCCCTGGCCCACATCGAATCCTCCGGAACCACCCGCCAGGAAGCCTCCACCATCCTCGCCGCCCACAACTAGAACACAGCCACAGCCCGGTCTCCGGGTTCCACAGGCGCCCCTCAGCAACACAGGGGCGCCTGTCGCTTTTAACGCAGTCTCTTATGGCTCCTGTCCCGGCTCCCGTGGCCCAGGCCCAATGCTGACGGCAACTGTTTCTCCGTCTCTTGGGTCGATGACCCGTAGGCTGTCCCATTCGATTGCCGGCAGCCCATCCGGGGTGTCCTCGGGATCCAAGGTGCCGTCTACGGCTACAGCCAAGTGAGGCACATCGGCGGCCACAACCATTCGAAGCGCCATCAGATGGGCAAGACTCAAGCCGTCAAGGGGTTGCACCAGTGCGACAAACCCTGACCGCCATGTCGAATCCGAATGAACAAGCGCTTCCACAGAGGCGAAAACGTCGGATACGACGTGCACTTCCATGGTGTTTCCGCCGGCATTGGCCCGCCAGGCGCGGTAGCGGAACCGGGCACGGGCGTTGCCGTCCAGGATTGCATAGTCCTGGACCACATCGGATGTGAGGCTCAAGGCTGCCGTTGGCAGCTCTTGCTTCAATGCTCTCCGTCCGGGGTTGAGACGCTTGGGCAGTGCTGCCGTCCAGCGCGTTCCCTCTGGCGCGATTGCGGTAACCGACGTCATGTGCTCCACCGGGTCGCTGGACTTGAAGAGAATCTGTTCCGCTGACGTGTACTTGACGAAGTCGTAGGAATGGTTGGTCATGAGTTGCAGGAATCGGGTGCGGCCGCAGTGCCCTTCCACAAACCAATTCGCGTTACTCACCGAGGACGCCTTCGGGTCGACACGGACCTGCAACTGGACGCCCTCATCACCATGGAACGCACGTAGTTCTTCGCATTCGAAGCGTTCTACCGATGCTCCAGCCAAGAACTGCCTGATGATCCCGAGCATGGCTGGAAGTGCCGTTCGCGCAACCTCGGCGTGTTTGCCGTTGATCCGGTACTTGGTGAGATTCGGCACGTCTTGCACCAGCTCAATCAGCGAATGGTTACTGAGTTCGTCCGAGTCGGTGTAGAAGTAATCGATGGTCCTGCCCTCGGCAAAATACTGCCGCAGACGCTCTTCCGGCTGTTGCATGCTCCTAAGGGATCGGTTCCGGAAGAGGTTGTCCTTAAAGAAGGGCTTGCTGAAGTAATACGGCAGGTTCATTTGCGGAGCTGCCAACAACAGCCTCGCCGCCGGAAACGTCCGCGCATACTGGATGGCGATCGAACCGCCCTTCGAAGCGCCAAAGAACAGCATCGCGGCGGGGTCAATGCCGAATCGCTTGCGCAGGCCTTCGATGGTGGCGGTCACCCTGTCTTCGAGGGGCCTACCCGCATTGTCGACCAGCATGTAGGAACCGGCCGCGAGGTAGCGATCCTGGAAGCAGACCATAAGGGTCTCTTGCAAGTCCGCATCAGTAAGGGCTTTCAGATAGCTCACCGCATAGGACACCCGGGTTGTCGATGGACCGAAGCCCGGAAAAGTTATCAGGAGCTTCTTTGGATTGACGGTATTCCCCCGCAGCGAATAGTAGGTATCCCCGTGCTGCTCGACTCCATACTGTTCGTCGTAGGCCAATTGCTGTGGGGTGGTGTAGGCGCCATGTCCGATCTTCAAGTCGAAGGGCACATCCAAGTCCAGGTGATACCGCGCAGGATCGTCCGAACGAACCATGATGTTGCGATACTCAAGCGGAAAGCCGCGCGCGGGTGGTTCAATGACGTTTCCGTAAACCATCTCGCCGTCTTCAAAAAGCCGGAAAGGTGAACCCACTAGTTCCTGCCAATTGCTGATGGTCAGCTTGGCAAAGAAGACCCCGGAAGGAAGCTTCTCTGAAGCCACCCTGCGGATTCTGCCCTCGAGTCCCCTGACCTTGAGCAAGCGTTTTGCAGGCGACCCTGGCGGCGAAGCCATGAGTGCCCTTGCAATCTCCGTCCCCGTCGACGAGTAGACCACAACCTTGCCGGCGTGCTTGACCCTGCTCTTGATGTTCTGCAGACGAGAGGTCACAGGGCCAACATCCTTTCGACGATTTTCTGGTTGATGCGTTCGGGATCCACCCCATGGAAGAACCGTCGGCGCCGTGCCTCGTACATGGGGTCCTGCAGGGCGAACCGCTCCTTGACGATGTGGTCGATAACCCCGGTGTGGTCACTGAACACCGGTCCAAGGCCCTCCTCTTCGTAATCCAACCGCCCCTCGTACGGTTGATCCCGGAAAAACTCAGCGCGGTCCCAGTGGTAGTAGGCGATAGGCACCCGGATAAAGGCTGCGTCGAGGACAGCGGAACTGTAATCCGTGAACACCATCTCCGCCCCACGGATCGCTTCGCGGTAACTCAAGGTGGACTGGACCACGCGTTCCGAGAAGGTGAAGAGGCCGGAACGTTTCTCCACGTTTGGATGGAGTTTCACCTCCAGCCTGCGGTCCGTCTCTTCCAGGAACCGGAGCAGCGCGGGATCCTTGAGGAGACCTTCAATTGCCCCAAAGTACCGGGACTGCAGGAATTGCTCAGTGGATGCCTGATGAAGGTTGAACCGCCATGTAGGCATGAAGAGCAAATGGCTGGGCTGGTGCTCCTCCCGCGCAAGGGTCTCCATTCGCGGCAATCCGGAGTTCAAGGTTTCCACGGGGGCAAGCTTGCCCATGTAGTCAGCCTCGAACTGCCCTGTTGCAATGAAAACATCGAAGTACTTGGAGAGTAGCCAGTCCGTCATGTCATTGAGCTGGATTCCGTGCTGGAGATACACAAATCGGGAGTTGGCGAACGATTTGCCTCTGTACCTGACGTTGTAGATCTGCGAGGACACAACGAGGTCGGAAACGAGGAAGTTCTCATAGAATTCCGGGCTGAAGATTGGTACGAGCTTGAATCCTTTCGCCTCAAGCCTTTCCCAATCCGGTGACTTGGGGTTCAGGGCAAACCAGGCCTCCGTGTACTCCGGATGCGCTGATCGGAAGTAGTCATACAGGTGTTCGGCATTATCGTCTGCCTGCATGGGGCGGTCGAAGAACAGGATCCCCGATTTTGGCCCGATCGGCCGCTCATAGAAGTTGTAGCTCCCGGGTCGGGCGTGGCCGGGCCTCAACGACCGCGGCAGGTAGGACTTGCCAATGCGAACAATGTCCTCACCGAACAGCAATTCGTAAAGCAGAAGATCCTGGTTGCCATAAGCCTGGCCCGTTTCGAAGAGGAGGTAAATGTCCTCCCGGCTGAGCTGCTTGTAAAGGTGCTTGTCTGCGCCCGGGTCCTCCAGCCACCGGACCCAGGCGGCCTCGAAAGGTTGCAGCGGCTCCACCATGCCCAAAAGCTCGACCAGTTGGTAGTTGACCACAAGTTCGCGAAGGTGGGCCAGACCAACGGCCGTTGCCTTTTGAACGCGCATTCCGCGCAGGAACAAAACCAGGAAACGCAGGACGTACAACCGGAGGGGCTTCGAAACTGCGGGGATCAGGGGGACCAATCGGAGCGCCTCCTCGGACAACTGGAGCCCGATTGCGGCCTTTGTGTCGGAGGCGACCGAAAATCCGGTAGGGAGGGGGCGGACGTTCCCGATCGACCAATACAGCCTGTAACTGAGGTACAGGGCCGAGCGGTCGACGTCACCGATCGCTTGGAGGGCATCGGCCAGTCGACGGGTATTGAAGGCGGGACCGTAGACGTCGGTGTCCCGGGCGTAGTGGTACGGGTCCTTGAGTTCGTTTCGAGCAACGTTCTTCGGGAGCGTCCCCGTGTAGATCACCGGTTCGGCCAAGTAGACAGTGCGATTCCGAAGGTAGGTGATCATGCTGGAGACATAGTTTGCCGAGAGCTGGTGGCTCGTTTTCATGAAGACGATGTACGTGCTGCCGATTTCCTGGCATAGCCTGGCGATAACCTGCGTGGTCAAGGGTTCCTGGGATTGCTGGATAGCGAATTCGGAATCGAACCTGAGCCTGGCCGCCACCAGTCGTCGGTACATATCGGTTTCCCGGTCCACGGTTCCCGGCTCTTCGAGAACGATGGTTAGCAGCGGCGGCACATCTGACATCTTTTCCCCCAATGTGTTGCGAACGGGTTTCTATGGGCAGATCCGGTCCTTCCTCGGTTCCCGGCAAGTGTTTCCCACGTATAAAGTGACGCCCGCAATGAAACGTGACGGAAAAGAAATGGCCCTGCTCGGTCCCAAGCAGCTTGGGACGTCCGGTCCGGGGGCCTGCATCACGTAGAATTAATGCACTATGGCGAACTCCCCTGATTCCAGCAACTCGACCCCCACGGCCGACGCTCCCAAGCGTGGGCTGTTCCAGCGCAAGCCCAAGGAAGCCAAGGCCAAGAAGCCCAGCCAACTGAAGCAGATCGCTGAGGTCTTCAAGATGACACGGCGGAATGATCCCCAAGTCGTGTGGATCATGGTGCTCGCGTTCCTCGGAGTCGTTGCCGTTGCTTTCCTCATCGGCTACCTCCTTGAGAACTGGGTCACCGGCCTGATCATCGGTATCCCGCTGGGCCTGCTCGCCGCAGTCTTCATCCTTTCCCGTCGGGCCGAAAGGGCAGCCTTCGCGCAGATCGAAAACCAACCAGGAGCCTCCGGAGCCGCACTCGGCACCCTTCGCCGGGGCTGGGTAACGCAGGATCAACCTGTTGCCGTCAACCCACGCACCCAGGACGCCGTTTTCATGGCCATTGGCCGCCCCGGCGTAGTGCTGGTCAGCGAAGGACCCAGCCACCGCGTCAAGCCGTTGGTGGAATCCGAGCGGAAACGGCTGGGACGGATCCTTCCCAACGTCACCATCCATGTTCTTGAATCGGGCCGGGGTGAGGGCCAGGTCCCCCTGAACAAGCTCGCCAAGACCATGGGCAAAATGAAGAACGAATTGACCAAGGTAGAGGTCAATGCGGTCTCCAAGCGCATCAATTCCCTGGGCAACCGACTGCCCATCCCCAAGGGAATCGATCCCTATAAAGCCCGCCCCGACCGCAAGGCGGCGCGCGGCCGCTGATACGGGATTCAAAGAGAACCGCCCCGGTCCTTCAAGGGACCGGGGCGGTTCTTTGCTTTGCAGGGCGCTTTGCCTGACGGCCTCCGAAAACTGATGCCTGCGCTACATACGGATGAGAATGGTGTTCATGGCCTTGTCGTGGAGCCCACGCTGGTCCGGGTCGAAAATAACGGCCGGAATAACAAGGCAAACAAGCAGCGTCCGGACGACGGCGGCAAGAGGTCCGGGCTGCCCGCCTGCAAGCCGGACCACGTGGATCCCTGTGATTCTGTGCCCAATGCTGTAGCCGAGGGTCCCGATCAGCAAAATCTGCTCCACCGCAAAAACTGCGAGGGTCGCCCACTGGTTTCCGCCAAACGCAAAGTTACTGATCACCAAGGCGATCGTCCAGTCGATCACAATTGCCAATATTCGTCGCCCTGCCCGTGCCATGGAGCCGGGGCCGGACTCGGGCAGGCCCAGACGCTCGCCGGGATACTTGGAAATGCCGGACGTATCCGGACCGCTCAACCAGGAGCCAATGTCTTTTCGATCAACCACCCACCAAGCTTAACTCTTGGCGGCAGCCCGGACTGCCGGCGTCGGACAGCTCCCTTGCCGACTCAAGCGCCTCCCCGTGTTCGCCAACCGGACGCTCGTGGACCGGACACGGGCGAGCCGACTACCGTTTACACAACAGACGATTCTGTAACCTGCCGGAAACAATACTGACACTCCCGGGAAATCCCGTCTCCCTAAGGTGATAGAAGTTGCCAGCCAGCGTGGCAAAGGGATTTTTCTGTGTCTCCAGCGCCTGGTTTGGGCTGGACCACTTGGCCTTCAGGGCCTGTTACTTATATGCATAAGGAGCATAGATGTTCAAGACTGCGGACGAAGTCCTCAAGTTCATCAAAGAAGAAGACGTTAAGTTCGTCGATATCCGCTTCACCGACCTCCCCGGCGTCCAGCAGCACTTCAACGTGCCGGCCAAGAGCGTGGACCTCGACTTCTTCGTGAACGGTCAGCTCTTCGACGGTTCCTCCATCCGCGGATTCCAGGGCATCGCCGAATCCGACATGCAGCTCATCCCGGACGTCACCTCGGCCTTCGTCGACACGTTCCGCATTGAGAAGACCCTCGCCCTGAACTTCTCCATCGTGAACCCCCGCACCGGAGACCCCTACCATCGCGACCCCCGCGGCGTGGCAGAAAAGGCCGAAGCCTACCTGGCATCCACCGGCATTGCCGACACGGCGTTCTTCGCTCCCGAGGCTGAGTTCTTCGTCTTCGACAACATCCAGTACGAATCCTCCCCGCAGGGCAGCTTCTACAAGATCGACTCCGAAGAGGCGCACTGGAACACCGGCCGCAAGGAAGAGGGCGGCAACCTCGGCTACAAGACCCCCGTCAAGGGCGGCTACTTCCCCGTCTCCCCCACGGACAAGCAGGCCGACCTCCGCGACGCCATGTGCGTTGAGCTGGACAAGGCAGGCCTCGAGGTCGAACGCTCCCACCACGAGGTTGGTTCCGCAGGCCAGGCAGAAATCAACTACAAGTTCACCACGCTGACTGCAGCTGCTGACGATCTCCAGAAGTTCAAGTACGTCATCAAGAACACGGCAGACGCTTGGGGCAAGTCCGTGACCTTCATGCCGAAGCCGGTCTTCGGCGACAACGGCTCGGGCATGCACTGCCACCAGTCGCTGTGGAGCAACGGCGAACCGCTGTTCTACGACGAGAAGGGCTACGCCGGTCTTTCCGACACCGCACGCTGGTACATCGGCGGGCTGCTGAAGCACTCTTCCGCCGTTCTGGCCTTCACCAACCCGACGGTCAACTCCTACCGCCGTCTGGTCAAGGGCTTCGAAGCTCCCGTCAACATGGTCTACTCGCAGGGCAACCGCTCCGCAGGTATCCGTATCCCGATCACGGGTTCCAACCCGAAGGCCAAGCGCATCGAGTTCCGCGCTCCGGACCCCTCGTCCAACCCTTACCTGGCGTTCGCCGCCCAGCTGATGGCCGGCATCGACGGCATCCGCAACCGCATCGAACCCCCGGCCCCGATCGACAAGGACCTCTACGAACTCCCTGCCGAGGAAGCCAAGGACATCCCCAAGGCACCGGGCACCCTCGAAGAAGCCCTTGAGGCCCTCCGTGAGGACAACGAATTCCTGCAGGCCGGCGGCGTCTTCACCCAGGACCTGATCGACACCTGGATCGAGTACAAGTACGAGAACGAGATCCGCCCGCTGTCGCTGCGCCCGAACCCTTACGAGTTCGAGCTCTACTACGGCGTCTAGTCACCCAGCG
This sequence comes from Paenarthrobacter sp. NPDC089675, assembly GCF_044749185.1. Taxonomy (NCBI): domain Bacteria; kingdom Bacillati; phylum Actinomycetota; class Actinomycetes; order Micrococcales; family Micrococcaceae; genus Paenarthrobacter; species Paenarthrobacter sp. NPDC089675. Next base: position 681,892 of record NZ_JBIVHM010000002.1, read on the forward strand.
GGAACTTTAGGGTTTCCGACAAGCAGAAGGGCCGCCCCCAGGCATTACCTGGAGGCGGCCCTTCTGCTTGTCTGGCTGGGGGCGTAACCCGCTACTCGGAGTCCTTGCCCTGTTCACGGTCCCGAATGTTGCGCCCGAATTCGTCAAGCTTGTCCTTGACGGCTTTGGCGGCGTCGGCAAGACCCTTTTCGGCGCTGCTCAGGGGATCAAGCTGAAGGTAGACGTTCCTGTCGATCGGCAGATCGTACTCATCCTTCAGGTGCGTTCCTCCGGCCACTCCGTGCAGCGACAGATAAACCAAGGCCTCTGTCCGGGCGATACCTGCAATAGTGCCGAAAACAACGGTGAAGTCATTGGGCTGAAAGCTCACCGATTGTCCAACGTGGCGTCGATCCAGCTCTCCGGCCGGCACTGCCCGTTCCGCAGGGCTTCCGTTGTAATCCATGTCTTTCCCCTTTCATCGAGAACAAACTACCCAATGAGTCTATAAGGGGACTTATGAATCCGTCGCGGGGCGGTGTCGCTGCATGAGCGCGCTTGCTTCAGTGCTGGGTCCGCGGCGCCTTCCCAGGTTCCTCGGGCGCTGCGCATTCGTCGCAGAAGACCCTGCTGGTTTCCTCACCGCAGCACTGGCAGCGGTGAATCAAAGCTGCTGTCTCAATCACATAGGCTGTCATAGGAATTATGGTGCCCGCGGGCGCCGGACCGGGACACGAGTAGTGAGTACTCGATTTTTGCCTACGTAGGCCTTTGGACTACTTGGTTCCAGCAAGCGGCACGCAAGGGTCGAGCAGACGCAGGCCGTCCTCGGGCTCAGCATTCTGCGTGGCCGGCATCTGGTCCGGGAAGGTGGCAAAGCATCGCCTGCAGGCGTAAATGCCGGCCAGCGAGTGCCGGGACGCCCAATGGGGACCCGCCTGCTCACACCGAAAGCAGGCGGTATCGGAAAACGAGGCCCCATCCGGGTCAAGCCAGACCGTCACAGGATGAATCCTAGGCCAAGCAACCGCGCCCGAACAGAGCAGCGGATCCGTTACTGCTTGCCGTACTTTTTATGCACGGCCTGTTTGGACACGCCCAGGCACAGCGCGATCGCTTCCCAGGACAGCCCCGCATGGCGCGCCGCGCGGACAAGGGAAGCCTCCGCGCGGCCCACCTCCTTGTGCAGTTCGGCCACGGCGTAGAGCGCTTCAGCGGGACCCATGCCATCCATTGAACCAACCAGTGTTTTCATCCGGTCCACCTCCATGCGTCAACCTTAGTTGACGGCACGCCATTCGTCAACAAAGGTTGACGGCGCTGTCGAACGCCCTGTACATGGTTCTCTGCGGACCGGAGCTTCCACCCAGGTACCGCCCGGAATCCACAAAACCGGCGTTGGCGTAGACCTTCTGCGCCGCCGGATTGCGTTCGTTGACGGAAAGCACGACGCCGGACTCCGCACCACCCAGCCTCAGGGCCAGCTTGCGCGCTTCGTCCACGGCTGCGGCAGCAGCCAGCGAGCCCATCCCCCGCCCTTGGTATGCAACGTCGATCAAAAATCCCCGCAGCAACCAGGCCGATGCATCATCCGCCCATCCAGCCAGGGACGCCGCGCCGTATTGCAGCGTCAGAACCCCGACCTGCGCACCCTCCGACTCGATAACGTAGGGAAACCGAGAATCGTCCTCAAGACCGACCAGCATCATGCGCAACGGGTCTCCGACGAAGTCCCGCTGCCCTGCACTGACGCCCATCCGGGCCACCTCACCCAGCTGTATTGCGCGGCCATCATCATCGAGCTGCTTCAGGCTGATGAGCCAGACGTACCCGGAGCCGTTATGACCGTCTGCCTTCATGTTCCGTAGAACTGCCTTTCGAAGACCGCGCGGGCACGGCGGCTCAACCGAAGGTAGTCCTCCTCAAAGGCTCCCGCCGTTCCGGGCGGATACCCGCACCAGCGAGCCACGGCTTCAAGATCCCGCCTCGAGGACGGCAGGAGGTCGGAGGCGCGACCCGTGACTATGACGTTGGCCGACCTGATACGGCTGGCCAGCTTCCACGCCTGAGCCAGCAGTCCGGCGTCGCCCTTGCCAATCAGCCCCAGGCTTTCCGCCGCCGCCAGGGCAGTTAACGTGGACGTACTGCGCAGTTCGGGATGCTTTCCGGCATGCTGCAACTGCAGCAGCTGAACCAGCCACTCGACGTCGCTCAGGCCGCCGCGGCCGAGCTTCACGTGTCGTGCCGGGTCGGCACCCCGGGGAAGCCGCTCCGACTCTACCCGCGCCTTGATGCGACGGATCTCACGGACGTCCTGCTCGGACAGTACCTCCGGGTATCTGATGGGATCGATCAACTTCACAAAGTCGGCGGCCAATTCGTCCGAACCTGCCATGGGCCTGGCACGAAGCAAAGCCTGGGCTTCCCAGATCAGCGACCAGCGGCGGTAGTACTCTGCATAGGATTCAAGGGACCGGACCATGGCGCCGTTCTTACCCTCCGGCCGAAGGTCCGCATCCACTTGGAGCACACGTTCGGCCTTGATGGCGGGCTTCAAGGGCTGGGTCAGGAGGCTGGAGAGCTTGGCAACAATCGCCAGCGCCTGTTCCTGGGCCTCAGCGTCGGTGAAACCGGGCCGGGCGCGGTGAACATACATGACATCGGCATCGGAGCCATAGCCGATCTCGCGGCCTCCCTGCCGCCCCATGGCAACCACCAGGACGTCCGTCTTCAACGGTCCGGAATCCGAAACAGAGGCCTCGGCCACGTGCAGGGCGCCGAGAACCGCTGCCCGGTCGGTCTCAGCCAAAGCGGATCCCACCTGGTCCTGGTCCAGCAAACCGGAGCTATCGGCGATCGCGGTACGCAGGATTTCCCGACGCCTGATGAGCCTGATGAGCCGCATGGCACTTTCCGCATCCGGATGCCTGGAAAGCTTGGAGCGGATCTCCTGCCACTGCGCCTCAAACGGGATGGGGGCAAGATCCTTGTCGCTGCCAAGCCAGGCAACGGACTCCGGGGACACTTCGAGGAGGTCAGAGATGAGCCGCGAGTTCGACAACACCTGGCACAAGCGTTCCGCGGCCGCCTGGGAATCCCTCAGCATGCCCAGGTACCAGTGGGTGGTGCCCAACGCCTCGCTGACCCTGCGGAAGGCGAGCAAACCGGCGTCGGGGTCCACGCCCTCGGCCAGCCAGCCGAGGAGGATGGGCAGCAACTGGCGTTGCAGTGCAGCCCGCCGGCTGACGCCGGCCGTCAACGCCTCAATGTGGCGCATTGCCCCCTGCGGATCGAGGTAACCGAGTGCGGCGAGGCGTCCTTGCGCAGCCTCAGGAGTGAGCTTGGCGTCCTCGCTGCTCAGTTTGGCGGCGGTGTTGAGCAGGGGGCGGTAGAAGATGCGATCATGCAGTTCGCGTACGGAGCGTTTGGTCTTTTGCCATGCCGCGAGAAGCTGCTCAGGGCTGGGGCGCTCATTCGAAAAAGGGCCCAAGACCGCCTTCGCAAGGAAGCGTTGCGCCTCCTCCGCGGCGGGCATGAGGTGGGTGCGCCGCAACTGGAACAACTGGATCCTGTGTTCCAGCACCCGCAGGTACCTGTAGGCGTCGTCGAAGGCTGCGGCGTCAACCCGGCCGATGTAGCCACCCGCTGACAGCGCGGCAATGGCAGAGGTCGTGTCCCGGCAGCGAAGGGAGTCATCGGACTTGCCGTGGACCAGCTGAAGCAATTGGACCGTGAATTCGACATCGCGGAGTCCACCGCGCCCCAGTTTGATCTGACGCTGCTCCTCCGCAGCGGGAATGTGCTCGGTCACCCGGCGCCTCATCGCCTGGACGGACTCGACGAATCCTTCCCGGCCCGCGGAGGCCCACACAAGAGGTTGCACGGCCTCTTCATAGAGCCTGCCGAGCTCCCGGTCGCCTGCGATGGTTCGGGCCTTGAGCAAAGCCTGGAACTCCCAGCTTTCCGCCCACCGCGCATAGTAGCTAAGGTGTGAGGGCAGCGTCCGTACCAAAGGACCGGACTTCCCTTCGGGCCTGAGGTTGGCATCGACTTCCCACAGTCCCGGCTCGGGCGCCGGCGAAGAAATGGCCCGTGAAATTCCCGAAGCCAGGGCCGTGCCGATGGTTGCGGCGCGGGCATCGTCAAGGGCACCCGGATCAATGACGTAGATGACGTCCACGTCGGAGATGTAGTTCAGCTCGCGGGCGCCGCACTTGCCCATGCCGACCACAGCAAGCCCGACGTCTGCAATCTCCGCCGCGTCGAACTGGCCGGAGGCTTCCACCCTCGAAACAGCAAGGGCCGCTTCTATGGCGGCACCGGCAAGGTCGGCCAACTCGGCACCGGCTGCCGGCATGAAATCCTGGGGGGAAGCTGCGCACAGATCCTTGATCGCCAGCTGGGTCAACCCCCTGCGGTAGGCGGCGCGCAGGGCTGTATAGGCGGGTAGCCCCGTTAGGCCGGCCACAGGTCGCTGCGCACCTGGATCGGCCTTCACTGAGCGCAGCAGAACCGAACGCAGCTCTTCCGCCGAGGCCGGGAGTGGCTCGGGACTGACCTTCGCCTCGAAAACATCGAGGTTTTCGGGCCGCCGCATGAGAAATTCCCCCAACGCCTCCGATGCACCAAGAAGCCTGTAGAGGGGCTCGCTCTTGTCCGGGTGGGCGGCAGCGAGCGTGGCCAGGCCCGGGTTTTTCTCGATCAGGCGTACCAGCGACTGAAGAGCAGTATCGGGGCTGGCGGCAAGTGCCAGCCCCGCAAAAAGGGCTTCCTGGTCGATGCCTTGAAGTTCCTTGGCAGCAAGGAACCGCTCGCCCTTCTCAAGATCACTGAATCCGGCCGAGATGAGCCGACGTGCGAGGCTCATTCAGCCTCCTACAAGATGCCGAGGTTGCGCTGCAACTCGTAAGGCGTGACCTGCAGGCGGTAGTCCTGCCACTCTGCGCGCTTGTTGCGAAGGAAGTGCTCGAAGACCTGCTCGCCCAGAATCCGGGCAACAAGCTCCGACTCCTCCATGGCACGGATGGCGTCATGGAGGCTGGCGGGCAACGGGGCGTGTCCCATGGCCTTGCGTTCGGCGGTGGTCAGCGACCAGACATCGTCCTCGGCGGCTGCGGGGAGGTCGTAGCCCTCTTCGATGCCCTTGAGTCCGGCACCAAGCAGGACGGCGTAGGCCAGATAGGGGTTGGTGGCCGAGTCGATGCCACGGTACTCGATACGGGCGGACTGGCCCTTGCCCGGCTTGTACAGCGGGACACGGACCAGCGCCGAACGGTTGTTGTGTCCCCAGCTCAGGTAGCTCGGAGCTTCGCCCCCGCCCCAGAGGCGCTTGTAGGAATTCACGAACTGATTGGTGACAGCCGTGAACTCGGGGGCGTGCCGAAGGATGCCGGCGATGAACTGGCGTGCCGTCTTGGACAGCTGGAACTCGGCACCGGCCTCGAAGAAGGCGTTGGTATCGCCCTCGAAAAGCGAGAAGTGCGTGTGCATGCCGGATCCGGGGTGGTCCGTAAACGGCTTGGGCATGAACGTTGCGTACGTGCCTTGCTGCAGGGCGACTTCCTTGATCACCGTCCGGAAGGTCATGATGTTATCCGCGGTCTGCAACGCGTCGGCGTAGCGCAGGTCGATCTCGTTCTGCCCCGGACCGCCCTCGTGGTGGCTGAATTCCACGGAGATTCCCACGGACTCAAGCATGGTCACGGCCGTGCGGCGGAAGTCCTGAGCCACGCCACCCGGGACGTGGTCAAAATAGCCGCCCTCGTCCACCGGTACGGGAGCGCCGTCCGGGCCCAGGTCCTTGGACTTCAGGAGGTAGAACTCGATCTCCGGATGGGTGTAGCACGTGAAGCCCATGTCCGCCGCCTTGGCAAGAGTGCGCTTGAGGACGTTGCGGGGGTCGGCAGCAGACGGCTCGCCGTCCGGGGTGAGGATATCGCAGAACATCCTGGACGTCTGTTCGGTCTCACCTCGCCATGGCAGGATCTGGAAGGTCGACGGGTCCGGCTGCGCCAGCATGTCCGATTCGAACACACGCGCCAGGCCCTCAATTGCCGACCCATCGAAGCCGAGCCCTTCTTCAAAGGCGCCCTCGACTTCGGCGGGAGCAAGTGCCACGGACTTGAGCGAACCCACGACGTCGGTGAACCACAAGCGTACGAAGCGCACATCACGCTCTTCGATCGTCCGCAGAACGAACTCTTGCTGGCGGTCCATGGGGCCTCTTTTCCGGTCGGTATCCATGCCTCGTATTCCGTTCGGAGACGCGGCAACTCAGCCTTCACTCTACTAAGTCTTCCGCGCGAATGCCGCCGCAGCGGACGCGCGTAACACAGCGTTTACAAATGGTGACGCTTGGCACAGTGCTGGCCGCCGCCCCCGGCACGGCTTAGGCTCTATCCATGGCCCCAAGCAACCTCCCTGAGTCCAGCACGCCCTCCGAAGTACCCGCGCCTTACGGTACGGGACCGGCAGCAGCCGTCCACCCGTCGTCGGCAACGCCTGCGAAGGCTCCCGGCAGGGTGCGGATCCACCACCTGCAGCAGGCCAAGGACAATGGTGGACGGTTTGCCATGCTGACTGCTTACGAGCAATACACGGCCGAGATTTTCGATCAGGCCGGCATCGAAGTATTGCTGGTGGGCGATTCCGCTTCCAACAATGTATTCGGCAACGAAACCAGCCTGCCCGTGACGGTGGACGAGCTGCTTCCCCTGTGCCGCGCTGTCAGCCGATCAGCCAAGCGAGCCCTGGTGATTGCAGACCTTCCCTTTGGCAGCTATGAGGTATCACCCGGGCAGGCCGTGGCTACCGGCGTGCGCTTCCTCAAGGAGGGCCTGGCCCATGCGGTAAAGATTGAGGGTTCGGCCTACTACGCCGAAACGGTCCGGGCCATGGTGCAGGCCGGAATTCCGGTGATGGCCCACATCGGCTTCACACCGCAAAGCGAGCATTCCCTGGGCGGCTACCGCGTTCAGGGCCGCGGCGACGACGCGCAACGGCTGATCGATGACGCGATCGCACTTCAGGACGCCGGCGCCTTCAGCGTGCTCATGGAAATGGTCCCGGCGGACACCGCAGCGGCCGTGGACGCCGCAGTCCGCGTCCCCACTGTCGGTATCGGCGCAGGCAACAGCACAACCGGCCAGGTCCTGGTGTGGCAGGACATGGCCGGATTGCGCGGCGGCAAGATGGCAAAGTTCGTCAAGCAGTACGCGGATCTGCGGAGCACGCTCAGCGACGCTGCTGCGGCCTACGGCGCCGAAGTGCGGTCCGGCCAATTCCCCGGACCCGAGCACTCCTTCTAATCGTCGTCCTGCGCATCCCAGGCGTCGTTGCGCTGCTTGACCTTTTCCAAGGCGTGTTCGGCTTCTTCCCGAGTCTTGTAAGGGCCAATGAGCTGCGTCCAGTCGGACATCGCGTCCTCTTCGATCTGGTGCGTCTTGACGTTGTACCAGTACTCCGCCACGTTTCCTCCTTAGTCCAAGGGCGTCCGGCACGTAACGAACGCGGGCTTGGGGCCACTTCCGGCCCATTGTTACCTGCGTCTCTTGCGTGCCTTATATGATCAATCTATGCCTTCTCCAGCTTTGACCGCACCCATCGGCACGCTCACCCCCGGGACAATCAGCCCGGAGCTCCCTGTGCCGGCGTCGATCGTTCGTCCTGAGTACGTGGGGAAGAAAGCACCGGCAAAGTTCACCGGGTCCGAGGTCAAGTCTGCGGAAACGATCGAGAAGATCAGGATCGCCGGCCGCATAGCAGCCCAGGCGATCGTGGAAGTCGGCAAGCATATCCAGCCCGGAGTCACCACCGACCAGCTGGATCGGATCGGCCACGAATTCCTTCTGGACCACAACGCCTATCCATCCACGCTCGGATACCGGGGGTTCCCCAAGTCGCTCTGCTCCTCGCTGAATGAGGTGATCTGCCACGGCATTCCGGACTCCACCGTGGTGCAGGACGGGGACATCATCAACATCGATATCACGGCGTTCATCAATGGTGTCCACGGGGACACCAACTTCACTTTCCTGGTTGGCGACGTGGATGAGGAATCCCGTCTGCTGGTTGAGCGTACGCAGGAGTCGCTCAACCGGGCCATCAAGGCCGTGGCCCCCGGCCGCGAGATCAATGTCATAGGCCGGGCCATCCAGTCGTACGCCAAACGGTTCGGCTATGGCGTGGTCCGGGACTTTACCGGACACGGAGTGGGTGAGGCCTTCCATACGGGCCTCATCATTCCCCACTATGATGCCGCTCCGGCGTACAACACAGTGATCGAGGCAGGCATGGTGTTCACGATCGAGCCCATGCTGACCCTCGGCACCATCGAATGGGATATGTGGGCGGATGACTGGACCGTTGTGACCAGGGACCGCAAACGCACTGCCCAGTTCGAACACACCTTGCTGGTCACGGAGACCGGCGCGGAAATCCTTACCCTTCCCTGATCCATCCGGAAGGTCCACGCAGCCAACTGTGGCTGTGGCATCTCCATCCCTCCTGCCACGATCGGAATTGAATTGTCCAAAAAGGATGAGAAGACACACAAGCACGCGCCGTTGATCGGAATCGACATTGGCGGTACCGGAATCAAGGGCGGCATCGTCGACCTCAAGAAGGGCAAGCTGATCGGTGATCGCTTCCGCGTGCCTACGCCGCAGCCCGCTACTCCGGAGGCCGTGGCCGAGGTCGTTGCCGAAATCGTCGAGGAGCTCATGGGCCGGCCCGATGCGCCTGCTCCCGGGTCTCCCGTGGGTGTGACGTTCCCAGGAATTATCCAGCACGGGGTGGTCCACTCGGCCGCCAACGTGGACAAGTCCTGGTTGAACACCGATATCGACAAGAAATTCACGGAGCGGCTTGGCCGTCCTGTTGAGGTGATCAACGACGCCGACGCCGCAGGCCTGGCGGAAGCCCGCTACGGCGCAGGTGAAGGCGTGGACGGCACCGTCCTGGTCATCACCCTGGGCACTGGCATTGGTTCGGCATTCATTTTCAACGGGCAGTTGGTCCCCAACGCCGAACTGGGGCACCTCGAAGTGGACGGCTTCGACGCCGAAACCAAGGCTTCAGCGGTGGCCCGGGAACGCGACGGCCTGAGCTGGGATGAATACGGCGTACTGCTGAACCGGTACCTCCAACACGTGGAGTTCCTCTTCTCCCCCGAGCTTTTCATCGTGGGCGGCGGAATCTCAAAGCGGTCGGACGAGTACTTCCCCCACCTTGAGCTTCGCACGAAGATCGTCACGGCAAAGCTGAAGAACGACGCCGGGATCGTTGGTGCCGCGCTTGAAGTGGCACTCCACTATAAACTGGCCAACTAGGCACAGTGCCGGTGGCGGCCTGCGGCTTCCCCTCCGCGGCCGCCACCGGAGTCAGAGTTGGCTCTTTTGGGCGCCCCTGGCTTCCTTTGCATGGGCTTCTGCCTCGTGTCGCAAGAGGGCAATAGCCGATTCGAAGTCTTCCAACGATTCGAAGGCCTGATAAACGCTGGCAAACCGGAGATAAGCCACTTCGTCGAGTTTGCGGAGGGGGCCAAGGATGGCGAGTCCCACCTCATGCGCATCAATTTCGGCAGCACCCGAGGACCGGATGTTCTCTTCCACTTCCTGGGCCAGCATGGCAAGGTCGTCTTCCGTGACCGGACGGCCCTGGCAGGCCTTACGGACTCCGCTGATGACCTTGATCCTGCTAAAGGGTTCGCCAACTCCCGAGCGTTTGATCACCGACAAGCTAGTGGTCTCGACCGTGGTGAATCGGCGCCCGCACTCGGGGCACTGACGACGACGGCGGATGGAAGAACCGTCGTCGGCCATACGGCTGTCGACAACGCGGGAATCAGGATTCCGGCAGAACGGACAATACACGCTGGGCCTCCCCTGATTGGCTCCGGCCTGAAAGTGCTGGTCCGTGCGTGCGGACGCAAAAGGTGCCGGAGGTTATCTCCGGCACCAGTTTACGATCACCAGTGCCCTAATGACAAGCGTGTAACTACTATATGTAGTGGTGGGCACCCTTATATGTAGTGGTCAGGACCGCTCGGCAAAACGGATCTTCACGGCGTCTCCGTGCCCTGGAAGGTCCTCGGCGCCGGAAAGGCTGACGATATGGCCACTGACCTCTTCCAAGGCGGTCCGTGAGTAGTTGATGACCTGGACTGCGCGCAGGAACGTGGTGACGTTCAACCCGGATGAGAATGCTGCTGTACCGCTCGTGGGCAATACGTGGTTGGATCCGGCACAGTAGTCACCCAGGCTGACCGGGCTGTAGTCACCCACAAAGACCGCTCCGGCGTTGCGGATCCGGGACGCCACGGAAGGCGCGTCGGCAGTCATGATCTCCAGGTGTTCCGCTGCATACGCATTGCACACTGCGATCCCCTGCTCCAAGTCGTCAACCAGCACTACGCCCGACTGCGGACCGGACAATGCCTCGCATACGCGCGAACTGTGCTTGGTGGCGCCAGCTTGTCGCCTGAGTTCAACCACGACGGCGCCGGCCAGTTCTTCGGAGTCGGTCACCAGCACGGACGCGGCCTTGGGATCGTGCTCGGCCTGGCTGATCAGATCGGCCGCGACGAGCGGGGCCTGCGCGGTCGAGTCGGCCAAAATGGCAATCTCCGTCGTGCCGGCCTCGGAGTCGATACCCACCACGCCCTTGACCAGGCGCTTTGCCGTGGCCACGAAGATGTTGCCCGGACCCGTGACGACGTCGACGGGCTCGATGGGCAGTTCCTCGCCGGATCCCGGGATACCGTAGGCGAAGGACACGATCGCCTGCGCACCACCGATGGCATAAACCTCATCGATGCCCAGCAACGAGGCAGCGGCCAGGATGGTGGGGTGCGGTAGGCCGCCGAAATCCTTCTGGGGAGGCGATGCCAAAGCAATGGATTCCACACCGGCCGCCACCGCAGGCACCACGTTCATGATGACGGAGGAAGCCAAGGGGGCCAGCCCGCCGGGTACGTAAAGGCCAACACGCCCAACCGGAATCCAGTTCTGGCTGACTACGGCACCGTCACCGAGGGCAACGTCGACGTTGGCAGGCCGCTGCTTTTCCGCGAACTGCGTGGCCCGGCTGATCGATTCTTCCAATGCTGCCCGTACTCCGGGATCAAGCTCTGCCAATGCCTTGACCAGCGCCTCCGCCGGCACGCGCGGGTGTGACTGCTCCACGCCGTCGAAATTGCGGGCGAGGTCCCCCAGAGCGGCAAAGCCGCGGCTGCGGACGTCGGCAATGATGTCCAGGACCTTGTGCTCGGCATCAGCGAGCGTTTGATGCTGCGCGCGCGGAACCGCAGAACGAAGTTCTGCCAAAGAGAGATGCCGGCCACGGAAGTCGATACTGCGGAAATTCAGGGACGCCGTGGCAGTGGAGGAAGTATCCGAAGGTGTGCTCACCCGGCTATTTTACGGGCTTGCGGGAGAGAACCCCGAACAGGCCCAGGATGAAGGTCACAAAGGCAGTGGCACACGGCCACAGCAGGAGCACTGCGTAGGAGCGCAAGGTAAACCCGTACTCCGGCCCAAGTGCAGGATCGGGAGCCGTACCCCACAGCTGCGCGGCGAGCAGGCCGACCGCCCAGGACACCGCTGCCCCGACGGCGCCACCGGCCAGCGCCAGCCCGAACCGGCGCCCGGTTCCGGCTCCGTTCAACTTCCCGTCGAGGGCCAGTCCCACCACACAACCGGCGGCCACCATGATGGCGGCGAGAACCAGGTCCCGAGGCAGCCATGAACCCGGGTTCGATGGATTCGCGAGTTCCGGATTGCCGGAGAGCACGTTCAAGCCACCGGGAGCAAGAACCCACCACAGCACGCCCAACACGACGCCGGCCAATGCAGGAATAATCAGCCAGAGGGTATCCCGCGAACGCCAAAAAGCGGTACGGGGAGGTGGCGCGGCTTCCCTCGGGACATCAACAGTTGGCTCGGTCATGCCACTCACATTAACAAAGGTTTACGTGGGTCCGGGAAAATGCGGATGCAAGGGCCGCCGGGGCATACCCTGAAGGAAGACGCCAGGCCCCCAGCCCAGGAGAGCAACAACAGTGGCAAACGCCGTACCCGGTTTTGAGCAGACTTTCAGGGAAATGTTCCGACGCCATGCGGCCGGAGTCGCCATCATCACGGCAAATTTGAACGACAAGCCGTTCGGCTTCACGGCAACCTCGGTCGCTTCCCTTTCCGCGGAGCCGCCGCGGTTCACGTTCAATATGGCCAGGAGTTCGAGTTCCTGGCCGGCCGTCGCCAACGCGACCTACATCGGCGTCCACATGCTCGGCCTTGAAAACCAGGCACTGGCGGACCGCTTCGCCCGCACCAGGGACCGTTTCGACGGCGACCACTGGGAGCCGGGTCCACACGGTGTCCCCATCCTCAAGGACGTCACGGGATGGCTGGTTGGAAAGATCCAGATGCGCCTGTCCTTCGAGAACAACGCCGTAGTGGTAGTCGAGGTGGTTGATGGCCAGGTCGGCGAAACGGGCACTCCCCTGCTCTACCACAGCGGGGCCTACAGCAAGCCGACGCCGCTGGACTACGAGATATAGCAGTCCAGCGACGCGCCTGGATTTGGATCAGTTGTCCAGGCAGGCCGGCCCCAGCAGGACCTTCAAGTCACCGAACAGCGATGGGCTGGGATTGACCCGGAGGTGAACCGGCAGGCCCATGACCTCCACCTTGGTATCGCCCATGAGTTTCAGCCGGACTTCAGAGTTGCCCCTGTGCGTGCGCAGTACATCGCGGAGGTCCGTCACCACCGTCTCCGTGGCCTTGAACGTGGGGATGGTGATCACCACGGGGCCATTAACGCTTTCGCTGAGATCGGGAACGGACAACTCCATGCAGTTCAGGGTGACCGCTCCGTCGTCCCGGCGTTGCAGACGGCCCTTGACCACCACAATGAGATCCTCCGCCAATACCGACGCGATGGGACCATAGACCTGGCCGAAGAACATGACTTCCATCGAACCGCCAAGGTCCTCGATCTCGGCGCGTGCGTAGGCGTTGCCACTGGCCTTGGCGATGCGCCGGCTCAGTGATGTGATCATCCCGGCGATGGTGACAATAGCGCCGTCGTGCGGTCCGTCTTCGGCAATGATCGAGGTAATGGACATCTCCGCGTGCTGGCTCAGTACACCTTCCAGGCCCTGCAGCGGGTGGTCGGAAACGTAAAGGCCCAGCATGTCCCGTTCGAAGGACAACTTGTCCTTTTTCTCCCACTCAGGCAGGTCCGGAATTTCCGTTGTGAGCGAGGCCTCAGGTTCCTGGTCCTCGAAGCCGGCAAAGAGATCGAACTGTCCGATCGCCTCATTTCGCTTGAGCGTAATGACGGAGTCGATGGCTTCTTCGTGGATCATGGCCAAGGCGCGGCGGTGGTGGCCCAGCGAGTCGAATGCCCCGGCCTTGATCAGCGACTCGATGGTGCGCTTGTTGCACACGATCGCCGGGACCTTCATGAGGAAGTCCTTGAATGAGGTGTAGGCACCTTCTGTCGTTCGGGCCGCGACCATGGCTTCCACGACGTTTACGCCGACGTTCCGGATTGCCCCCATTCCAAAGCGGATGTCCGTTCCCACCGGAGTAAAGTTCAGCGACGATTCGTTGACGTCCGGCGGGAGCACGGTGATACCCATCCGGCGGCACTCGTTGAGGTAGATCGCAGACTTGTCTTTGTCATCACCAACGGACGTCAGCAAAGCGGCCATGTACTCCGGCGCGTAATGGGCTTTCAGGTAGGCGGTCCAGTAGGAAATCACTCCGTACGCAGCCGAGTGCGCCTTGTTGAAGGCATAGTCGGAGAAGGGAAGGAGGATGTCCCAGAGCGTCTTGACGGCTTCCATGGAGTAGCCGTTGTCCTGCATGCCTTGGGAGAATCCGGCAAACTGCTTGTCCAGTTCCGACTTCTTCTTCTTACCCATGGCACGCCGGAGGATGTCTGCCTGGCCCAGCGAGTAGCCTGCCAGCTTCTGCGCCACGGCCATGACCTGCTCCTGGTACACGATCAGGCCGAAGGTCCCGCCAAGGATTTCCTTGAGCGGTTCCTCAAGCTCAGGGTGGATCGGGATGACCTCCTGGATGCCGTTCTTGCGCAAGGCATAGTCCGTGTGGGCGTTGGCGCCCATGGGTCCAGGCCGGTACAGGGCAAGGACTGCGGAGATGTCTTCGAAGTTGTCAGGCTTCATGAGCTTCAGCAGCGACCGCATGGGACCGCCGTCGAGCTGGAATACGCCCAAGGTGTCGCCGCGGGCCAGAAGCTCGTAGGACGCTGCGTCGTCCAGTTCCAGGGTTTCGAGGTCGAGCTCGACGCCCCGGTTCATCTTGATGTTTTCCAGGGCGTCCGAAATGATCGTGAGGTTTCGCAGCCCCAGGAAGTCCATCTTGATCAGGCCGAGGCCCTCGGACGTGGGGTAATCGAACTGGGTGATGACCTGGCCGTCCTGGAATCGGCGCATAATCGGAATGACGTCGATGATGGGGTCCGAGGACATGATCACACCGGCAGCGTGCACACCCCATTGGCGTTTCAGGCCCTCGATGCCCAGCGCCGTTTCAAAGACCTTGGCGGCTTCAGGGTCGGTGGCTATGAGTTGCCGGAAGTCCCCCGCCTCGCTGTAGCGCTTGGCCTCAGGGTTCTGGATGTCCGCCAGCGGGATGTCCTTGGCCATTACGGCCGGCGGAAGGGCCTTGGTCAGCGTCTCCCCCATGCTGAACGGGTAGCCCAGCACGCGCGAAGAGTCCTTGAGCGCCTGCTTGGTCTTGATGGTTCCATAGGTCACGATCATCGCCACGCGTTCGTCGCCGTACTTCCTTGTGACGTAGTCGATCACTTCCGAACGGCGGCGATCATCGAAGTCGACGTCGAAGTCGGGCATGGAAACGCGGTCAGGGTTGAGGAAGCGCTCGAAGATCAGGCCGTGCTGGAGCGGGTCGAGGTCGGTGATTCGCATGGCGTAGGCAACCATGGATCCGGCACCGGAACCACGGCCCGGTCCCACGCGGATGCCATTGTTCTTTGCCCAGTTGATGAAGTCGGCCACCACCAGGAAGTATCCGGGGAAGCCCATGGAGGTGATGACCTCAAGCTCGTAATCGGCCTGCTTGCGTACCTTGTCGGGCACACCCTGCGGGTAACGGTACGCCAGGCCTTTGTCCACCTCTTTGACCAGCCAGGAGGTTTCGTCTTCTCCGGGCGGGCAAGGGAAACGGGGCATGTAGTTGGCGCCGGTGTTGAAGGACACTTCGCAGCGCTCGGCGATCAGGAGCGTGTTGTCGCAGGCATCCGGATGGTCCCGGAACAGCTCCCGCATTTCCTGCGGAGACTTCAGGTAGTAGCCGCTGCCCGAGAACGCGAAGCGCGAACCGCCGTTGTCGTATGTTGGCTCCAGCAGCGTGGAGCCGGACTGGATGGCCAGCAAGGCCTCGTGCGCTTTGGCGTCGTGTTCGTGGGTGTAGTGGAGGTCGTTGGTGGCTACCAGAGGGAGGTTAAGTTCCTTCGCCAGCCGCAGCAGATCCCCAGTGACCCGCCGCTCGATGTCCAGGCCGTGGTCCATCAACTCGCAGAAGTAGTTCTCGGCGCCGAAAATGTCCCGGAACTCGGCGGCGGCTTCCACGGCCTCCCGGTACTGGCCAAGCCGCAGCCGGGTCTGCACCTCACCCGACGGGCAGCCCGTGGTGGCAATGAGCCCTTCCGAGTAAGTGTTGAGCAGTTCGCGGTCCAAACGGGGCCACTTGCCGAACACGGAATCCAGCGACGCAATGGACGATGCACGGAAAAGATTCCGCATGCCCACGTTGTTGTAGCTCAACAGCGTCATGTGGGTATAGGAGCCACCACCGGAAACATCGTCCTTGCGCTGGCTCTCGTCTCCCCACCGGACACGTTCTTTGTCCCCCCGTGCTGTTCCGGGGGTGACATAGGCTTCGACGCCGATGATGGGCTTGATGCCTTTGTCCGTGGCTTTGCGCCAAAAGTCGAAGGACCCGAAAAGGTAACCATGGTCCGTAGTGGCCAAGGCAGGCATGCCCAAACGCTCAGTCTCATCAAAGAGTTCGCCAAGCCTGGCTGCTCCATCCAGCATGGAGTACTCGGTGTGGGTGTGCAGGTGGACAAACGAATCATTGCTGGAACTCACCCCGACAGTCTACCGTCTACCCACTGACGGAACTGGGACCGGCAAGGCCGGGCCGCGGGACCATTGCCATGGATCAGGCAGCTCCACTTGCGAGCAAATCCAGTGCATATTGCAGATCAGCCGGATATTCACTGGTCACTTCAACCCAGTCACCCGAACGGGGGTGGTTGAAACCCAGTTTCCGTGCATGCAGCCATTGCCGGGTGAGGCCCAGGGTCGCGGCGAGGCGGGGATCGGCGCCGTAGGTAAGATCACCCGCGCACGGATGACGCAACGCCGAGAAGTGCACACGAATCTGGTGGGTGCGGCCTGTTTCCAGGTGGACCTCCACCAGGGTGGCCTTGCCGAACGCTTCCAGGACCTCGTAGTGAGTCACCGACGGGCGGCCGTCCTCAATCACGGCGAACCGCCAATCGTGTCCTGGATGACGGCCGATCGGAGCATCGATCGTGCCCTCCAACGGATCCGGAAGACCCTGCACCACAGCGTGGTAAACCTTGTCCACCGTACGTTCCTTGAACGCCCGCTTGAGCACGGTATACGCATGCTCCGTCTTCGCTACCACCATCACGCCCGACGTGCCGACGTCGAGCCGGTGAACGATACCGGCCCGTTCGGGCGCTCCGGAAGTGGAAATCCGGTACCCCGCGCCTGCGAGGCCACCAACCACCGTGGGACCCACCCAGCCCGGAGATGGATGCGCAGCAACGCCCACAGGCTTATCGATGACGACGAAATCCTCGTCATCCAGCAGGATCTTCAGGCCTTCCACAACTTCCTCCACGACTTCCAAGGGGTCCGGCCGTTCCGGCACGGTAACTTCCAGGACGGCACCCGCAACGAGTTTTGCCGACTTTCCCAGGGCAGTACCCGCGCTCGTCACGTTTCCTTCGGCAATCAGGAGTGCAGCAGCCGAGCGTGAGATCTCCAGCAGTTTGGCCAGCCCCGCGTCCGCCCGGGCTCCCGCCAAAGCCTCGGGAACAACAACCGTTTCACTCACCGGCCGGCTCCTCAGGGCGGTCTTTCACAGGCTTGCCCGCCGCGTGGCGCTTGCCGTCCATGCCGATACCACGAAGGGTCAAGAGGCAAATGATGACGACGCCGGAAACCACGGCTGAATCGGCAATGTTGAAGATCGCGAAATTCGGCAACTGGATGAAGTCCACCACGTGGCCCATCGCGAACGACGGCTCACGGAAGAGCCGGTCCGTTAGGTTCCCCAAGGCTCCCCCCAAGAGCAGACCCAGCGAGAGGGCCCACCAGGCTGAGCCAAGCCGCCGCAGCTGGAAGAGGATGGCTACGGAGACAGCCGCCATCACGATAGTGAAGATCCACGTGACGTTCTCGCCTATGGAGAAGGCCGCCCCCGAGTTGCGGATGTAGTACCAATGGAGCAGGGGTGGCAGGACGGGAATCCTTTCACCTTCTGTCATGGTGCTGGTCACCCAGAGCTTGGTGAGCTGGTCAAAAACGTAGGCAAATACCGCGAAGCCTGCGAAAAGCCAGATCAGGGCAGGGCGCCATTTTCGTTGGACAGCGGGCGCGGCCTGCGGCGTGCTGCCGGGAAAGTCGTCGGTCATAGGGCTTTCATTCGTGAACCGTAGTGGGAAACGCCAAGGCGTTAACAGCAAAAGCCGGCGGCCGAGGAGTCCTCAGCCACCGGCTTTCAGAATACTTGCTAAACGTCGGCCGTCGCTTCGCCGACCTCCGGGGCAGCTACGGAACCACGGGCGTCGAGGTCACGGAGCTGGCCTTCGATGTAGGCCTTCAGGCGGGAGCGGTAGTCACGTTCGAAGCCACGCAGCTGCTCAACCTTGCGCTCGAGCACCGAGCGCTGCTGCTCCAGGGCGCCAAGGATCTTGCGGGACTTCTCCTGCGCGTCGTTGACCAGGCTGGAGGCTTCGATCTGCGCCTCGGCAATGATCTTTTCCTTCTGCTGCGCACCATCGGCAACGTGTTTGTCGTGCATCTGCTGTGCCATGGCGAGCAGGCCGGCAGCGGACTCGGCAGAGGGGGTGACCGTGTTGTTCGCGGCAGGCGCCTTGGCGGCAGCAGCAGCCTGCTCAGCTTCCTTCTTCTTGGCAGCCTCTGCAGCCTTGGCCTCAGCTTCGGCCTTCGCCTCGGCTTCCTTGTCCACCTTGACGGGGGCCGGAACCTTCTCAACGACCGGAGCCGGAGCAGCAGCCGCCGGCACAGCCGAACCAGCTTCGCTGAGCTTCTTGCGAAGTTCGTCGTTCTCCTGGTTCAGGCGGCGCAGTTCAACCACGATCTCGTCGAGGAAGTCATCCACCTCGTCCTGGTCGTAGCCTTCGCGGAACTTGGTCGGCTGAAAGCGCTTGTTGACAACGTCTTCTGGCGTCAAAGCCATCTGGTCACCTCGTTGGTCTAGTTAGTCAGTAGGCCTTCCGGCCGTTCAAAACTACGGTACCTAAATATCATCTGGTTCCTCTAATTCAACACCATCGTGTTGAATTGGAGAATTTGCGGGCCCTGAGGCCCGGGACGGGCATTCCTGCCCAGGTGCGCTAAGCGAGGCCGCTGCTCACCGCCATGGCGATGCTCACGGCGATGATCAGGACCAGGAAGCCCAAATCCAGGGACACTCCGCCGAGTTGCAAGGGCGGTATCAGTCGCCGCAAGCGCTTCAAGGGTGGGTCCGTCACCGAATAGACCACATGGGCTGTAACCAACGCCACACCCCGGGGCCGCCACTGGCGCGCAAACATCTGCACCCATTCAAAGATCAACCTGATGATCAGAGCAATGAAAAACAGCAACAACACAATATAGATAAGGCCGAAAACAATGCCCACGAGTTAGCTCAGATCTCCCACTTGTTCCGGAATGCCGATCGGTCCCTACTATTGCAACACAGATGCCAGGCAGGATGACCCGCCTGGCATCTGAAGATGAAGACTGTTCTCAGCTCTGGTTGAAGAAGCTGGCCTGCGATTCGCTGGCCTTTTTGTCGTCGCCAATCACTTCCACGTAGGACGGAGAGAGCAGGAAAACTTTGTTGGTCACCCTCTCGATACTGCCATGGAGGCCAAAAACGAGACCGGCGGAGAAATCCACCAGGCGCTTGGCGTCGGCTTCCCCCATATCGGTGACGTTCATGATGACCGGAATGCCATCCCGGAAGCTTTCGCCGATGAGCTTGGCATCGTTGTAGGAGCGCGGGTGGACAGTGGTGATTTGCCTCAAGCCGGAGGCGTCTTCGCGGCTCGACGCCGCACGCTTGATGGGTGTCACGGGTGCGCGGTATTCCTCTTCGGCTTCTACAGTGGGCATTTCACGGACAACTTCCCGGACCGGTGCAGGAGCTCGGCGCTCTTCCCGTTCCTGTGACTGGGGGCGTTCTTCGTCGTGTTGCGCGACAGCCTGCTCAGATTCGTAGTGTTCATCGCCGTCGGCGAGCCCAAGATAGATCATTGTCTTGCGCAGAGCGCCAGCCATGGTGCACTCCTATCGTTTCTGCAGTAGGCGGGCCGCCATGACTTGACGTAGTTGGAACCCCGGCCCGTCATTCCAATACTTTGACGCTACCCCACGGCCGGACGTGATCCGAGAATATCGGAGCCAATTCTCAGGTGTGTCGTCCCGAACTTGATGGCAGCTTCCAGGTCCTGGCTCATCCCGGCAGAGATCCCCGAAGCATGGGGATGGTTCCTCCGGAGTTCCGCGGAGATACCGGCCAGTTTCTCAAAGGCGGCTTCCGGATCGGCTCCCAGGGGAGCAACAGCCATGAGCCCGGCCAGTGTCAGCCCAGGCGAGGCTTCTATCCCATCGGCCAAGCTCCCGACGTCGGCCGGCCGGGCACCGCCGCGGTGCGCTCCGGCGTCGTCATCCAACGTGACCTGGATATAGCAATCAAGATCGCTGCGGCCCGTTGCATCCTGCTCACGGGCCATCGCCTTTTGAAGCGCGGACACAAGTTGCACGCGGTCAATGGACTGTACCGACGAGGCATATCTCACTACCGACTTCGCCTTGTTGCTCTGCAGTTGGCCAATGAAATGCCATCGGACTTCCAGGCCGTTCAGTTCGGCGGACTTGGCGGCAGCCTCTTGGTCACGATTCTCACCCACATCCTTGACTCCAAGGGCAGCCAGACGACTGACGTCCTCAGCCGGATGGAACTTGGTGACAACAATCAGTTGCGGCCGGTCAGTCCTTCCGGCGGCGGCAGTTGCCTGCTCGATGCGCCGCGAGACGGCCGCCAGACGCTCCGCCAACTGCTGCGCGCGTGCGTCCAACGGCGCTCCGCCCGTTTCGAAACCGCTCAATGAGTCCACACCAAACCTGCAAATCGACCCGTGCGGGAGTGCCGCCTGTATGAGAACAAAGCCTCGTTTTCCAAAGTGCAGCCGCCCGAATACTCCACCGGGATGTCGAGGTCGCCCAGCTGGGCCCTGACACCGGCAGGCAGGTCCAACGCCGGTGTCCCCCACGTCGTTTCCGACCATGCCGCCGGCACGACGGCGGCGACGTCCTCCCGCAGGGCGCCGGGGACTTCGTAGCAGCGTCCACAGATGGAGGGTCCGATCCAAGCGGAGATATTGACCGCTCCTTCGGCACGCATCGCGGCCACCGCAGCGGGCACCACCGCGGACGCGACGCCGGGGCGGCCCGCGTGGGCGACGCCGACGACGGGAACATGCCCGGCGTCTTCTCCCACCAGGACTACCGGCACGCAATCGGCCACCATGACGGCGAGGGGCTGCACGGCCCCGGAAGCATCGGGAACCGACACCATGGCATCGACGGTAGGCCCATCACCAAATTCACGGATCATTGCCACGCGGTTCCCATGGACCTGATTCATGTACTGAAAGCGGTTAGGGCCAAGTTCCAGGGCCGACTCCAACTTCTGCCTGCGCCCGACTACCAACTCCGGGTCGTCGCCGACGTGAAGCGCCAGGTTGCCGGCACCGGTATCAGTGAATGCCACGGATATCCCGGGCCGGACTTCGTTGCGCCACCAAAACACCTGGTATTGACTCCCTATGGTTTTGTTTCAGGCCTGTCGACTTATTTCAGGCCCGTCGGCCTACTTCAGGAAATCGGGTACGTCGAGGTCGTCGGAGCGGTTGCCCGTCAGGTCAGGCTCAACCACGGCGGGAAGATCGACGTCGAAGCCCGAGTCGGCAGGGAGCGCGGACGGACGCTGCTGCCCCCAGTTGCTCAGGCTGGCTGCGCCGATGCCGGCTGTTGCATGCTGCGGCGCTGCTGCGTTGCTCGGAGCTGCCGACGGTGCGGCCGGGCGGTCTGCCGGGACCGGGTTTTGGGCCGGACGCGACTGGTCCATCGAAGGCGAGGTTGCCTTGACGTCGTCGAAACCTGCAGCGATGACCGTCACGCGGGCTTCGTCGCCCAAGGCGTCATCAATGACGGCACCGAAGATGATGTTCGCTTCGGGGTGCGCGACTTCCTGAACCAGGCGTGCGGCCTCGTTGATCTCGAACAGACCGAGGTCCGAGCCGCCCTGGATGGAGAGCAGGACACCGTGGGCGCCATCAATCGAAGCTTCCAGGAGCGGAGAAGCAATGGCGAGCTCTGCGGCCTTGACGGCGCGGTCTTCACCACGGGCAGACCCAATACCCATCAACGCCGAGCCTGCACCCTGCATGACCGACTTGACGTCCGCGAAGTCCAGGTTGATCAAGCCGGGAGTCGTGATGAGGTCCGTGATGCCCTGGACACCGGACAGAAGGACCTGGTCAGCGGAGCGGAAGGCGTCCAGGACAGAGACGTTGCGGTCGCTGATGGAGAGGAGGCGGTCGTTAGGGATGACGATCAGGGTGTCGACTTCGTCGCGGAGCGCGTCGATACCCGCTTCGGCAGAACCTGCCCGACGACGGCCTTCGAACGTGAAGGGGCGGGTGACTACACCGATGGTCAGGGCACCAAGCGAACGGGCGATGCGGGCCACAACGGGAGCCCCGCCCGTGCCTGTGCCACCACCTTCACCGGCCGTGACGAACACCATGTCGGCACCTCGGAGCACTTCCTCGATCTCATCGGCGTGGTCTTCGGCGGCCTGCTTACCGACCTCGGGGTTGGCTCCCGCGCCGAGGCCGCGGGTGAGTTCGCGTCCGACGTCGAGCTTGACGTCGGCGTCGCTCATGAGCAGCGCCTGCGCGTCAGTGTTGATGGCGATGAACTCGACGCCGCGAAGGCCGACTTCAATCATCCGGTTGACTGCGTTCACGCCACCGCCGCCGATGCCGACGACCTTGATGACGGCCAAGTAATTCTGCGGTGCTGCCACGTTTCGTGCCCCTTGCTTGTGTCCTATAGCGAAACTGATCGAGTCCAACTTGAATTCTTGGACCTTAACCCTCTAGTTGAAGGTTATAGTTATGTCAAGTAACTCTACAGCGACGGTATTTGCTCTGCTTCACTCATGCAATGACCGCTTGCGCGTGTCGTCTGATTGAGGCAAAACAAGACCACCACCGGCCGCAGATTACTTTGTGAAACAGCTATTTGGTGAATGGATGCCGTGGAACGCTGACGTCGTAGACGCTCACTGGAACCTTGGGATCCGCAGGCATCTTGAGCAAAGCCTCAAGCGCTTTCGCCTTCAGTTCCTTGTCCTCGGCATTGCCCCACACTACCGTCTTTCCGTCCACCAATTTTAGCTCCACAGCATCCGGCGAAGCAGCCGATGCCGTAGACATTCTCGCGAGCACGTCCGCCGGCAAAGTATTCAAAACCTGGGCGATCGCTTTGAAAAGCCCGGTGTTGGTGGCCCCTGCCCCGGCGTCGATCAGTGGAAGCGGTACCGCCGATTGATCCTTGGCAGTTCCAAGCTGGACGCCATCAACGTCCACCATGACGAACGAATCGCCCTGCTTCAACAGGGCAACGGGTACGCGCTCCTCCACATGCACCAGCAGTTCCGACGGCGGGCGTGCCTCGATGGTGGCGGACCGAACCTGCACCAACGGTTTCAACAACTCATTGACTTCCGTCTCCGTTACCTGTGGAAGCGGCTTGCCCTGGACCTTGGACAAGGCGTTCTGCACGACCTCGGGGGTCAACAACCTGGTGCCGTCCACCGAGATGGTTCGGACAGCCAGCGCCGGCGAAAAGACGGCACCGGCAATCACCACAGCGACCACGGCAGCAAGAACAAGCAGCGTCCACAGGACGTGACGCCGGGTACGAAGGCGTTTCGGTTCGGGAAAGGCGATCACGTTGCCGCCGGAGCGAGGCCGGCCGGCTTTGGCTTTCCCTGTTTTATGCGGCCGCTTCGGCTGGGTATTGTTTCCCTTGCCGGCCGCCCCCACGTTCTCCATTTGCCGTTCGGCGCTGATGACGGCGGCGGACTCGGAAGCGCGGGCATCAGCCCCGTTGACAGATCGGGGTGATGCTTTGGCGGAGTCCGTCCCGGGCTTGAACGTTGGCTTACGCGTGCTGGCCATCAAGTTGCTCCACGATGGCCGGACCATATGACGTGACGTCGCCGGCCCCCACCGTCAGGATGACGTCGCCTTCCGATGCAGCTTCCAGAATTGCCGTTACGGCCTGATCGGCGGACACCAAATGCCCGTGTGACAACTTGTCCGTAATCAGCGTGCTGGTAACGCCCGGAATGGGGTCTTCACGGGCCGGATAGATATCCAGGATCAGCGCGGTGTCCGCGAGGTCCAGGGCCGCGGCGAACTCGGCTGCGAATTCACGGGTCCTGGAGAACAAGTGCGGCTGGAACAGGACGTGCACCTTTTTGTCCCCCGCGACGGACCTTGCCGCCGACAGGGCGGCCCGCACCTCGGTTGGGTGGTGGGCGTAGTCATCATAGACCCGCACTCCCCTCCCCTGCCCCTTCAATTCAAAACGCCGCGAAGCTCCCGTGAAATGGCCGAGGGCCGCAGCGGCAGCCCGGGGGTCAACACCAAGCTCCAAGGCAACGCCAAACGCTGCGGCAGCATTCAAGGCGTTGTGCCTGCCCGGTACCTGCAGCTCCAGAGGGTAGCGGACGCCCTCCACCGTGACCGAGACCCTACCAGGCCCGTCGTCCTCAAGGCGGATATCGGCGTCGTCAGCGGTTCCGTACTTCAACACCCGGGTGTTGCCTTGGGAGGCAACCCGACCCGCAAGCGCCCGCGCGCCGGCATCGTCGGCACACGCCAGCAACACTCCTTCCGACGGCAGGAGCGCCGCGAACTTGTCGAAGGACGCGTAGACTGCCTCAGCCGTCCCGTAGTGGTCCAGGTGGTCCGCTTCGACGTTGGTGACTACGGCTATGAGCGGTTGGTAATTGAGGAACGATCCATCGGATTCATCGGCCTCGGCGACAAAAATGTCAGAGGCACCCGCCGCTGCATTGACACCGAGGGCGGGCACGTTGGCGCCGATGGCGAACGTTGGATCGGCCCCGGCCTCTTTCAGCAGCACGGCCACCATGGACGTGGTGGTCGACTTTCCGTGTGTCCCGGCAACCGTGACCACCCGGTGCCCCGCCATGGTTGCGGCCAGGGCCTCGGAACGGTGCAGAACAGGAATGCCGGCGGCCCGCGCAGCAGCCAACTCCGGGTTGTCATCCCTAATTGCCGAGCCGGCAACCACCGTGCTGGCATCGCCCAGGTTGGCGGAATCGTAGCCTACGTCGATTCGGGCTCCGGCGGCCTGGAGATCGTGCATCACCGGTAGGTCCTTTGCATCGGAGCCGCTGACCGGCACACCACGGGAAACCATGATCCGTGCCACCGCGGACATGCCCACTCCGCCAATGCCAATAAAGTGCACGCGCCCCAGGGACTCCAGAGGGACAACAGTTTGCATCATGCGGATACCGCTTCCAGGACAAGATCAGCCATGCGCTGATCGGCGTTTCTTATGCCAAGACGCTCGGACGTCCGGGCCATGTCTTCGAGCCGCTGCCGGTCGCCCAACAACGGTATGAGGGTAGTTTCCAGCCATTCAGGCGTGAGGTCCCTGTCCTCAACAAGCAGCGCGCCACCGGCCTTCACCAAAGCTTCGGCATTCAAGGCCTGTTCCCCATTTCCGATCGGCAGGGGAACAAAAACCGCCGGCACCCCTACTGCCGAGACTTCGCTGACCGTGGCCGCCCCCGCCCGCGCAAGGAGTACGTCGGCGGCAGCATAGACATTCTCCATGCCGTCCACATACTCGACCTGCCGGTAGCCGGCAGCGGTCAGCAGGCCGCCGTCGTCATTGGTAACGGCCTTTCCGGTACCGGTGATGTGCAGCGTCTGTATCCCTGCAGCTCCAAGGGCAGGTAGCGCTGCCGCGATGGATCGGTTGATGCTGGCCGCGCCGGACGAACCGCCCGTGACGATCAACGCGGGCTTTCCGGGTTCGAGGCCCAGCAATGACTTTGCACCGGCCGCCGCAGCAGCGCGGTCCAACGCCGAAATAGCGCGGCGCATCGGCATGCCGACATGTCGCGCACCACGAAGCCTGGTGCCCGCAAACGCAACGGCAACGTGCCTGCTGAATCTGGCTCCCACACGGTTCGCAAGCCCTGGCTTCATGTTGGCCTCGTGGATGACGATCGGAATCCGGCGCTTACGGGCAGCCAGGTACATTGGCGTGCACACGTACCCACCCACACCAACGAGGACGTCCGCCCGTGCATCGTCCAGGATCCGGCCGGCTTGCTTGACTGCCCCCGAGAGGCGGCCAGGCAACCTCAGCAGGTCCAGCGACGGCCGCCGTGGGAACGGTACCCGGTCGATCGTGGCGAGCTCGTAACCGGCAGCAGGAATGAGCCGGGTCTCCATGCCGGTGGGGGTCCCTACTGCCAGCATGGCGGCATCGGGACGCTTTGCCTTGATGGCGTCCGCAATGGCAAGTAGCGGACTGATGTGCCCGGCGGTCCCTCCGCCGGCCAAAACTACGGACAGCGGCTTGGTGGACTGGGGTGAGTCTGTTGTCATGAAGTGCGGGTACGCTTTCGTGCGGTTTTGGAGGAGAAGCGCGGTAAGAATCGGGGGCGCTGTTGGGGAGGTAGCTGGCCGCGGGCCAAGGACAACACTACGCCGACGCCGCTTAGGGACATCACCAAAGCCGAGCCGCCTGCGGAGATGAACGGCAGCGGTACACCAATAACTGGAAGGAGCTGGGTCACCACAGCCATGTTCATGCTCGCCTGGCCCAGGAGCCACACCATGATTCCGCCCGCGAGCGTCCGCTGGAAAGGATCGGTTTGGCGGACCACCACCCGGAAGATCGCTATGCCGAGGATGGCGAACAAGACCAGCACCACAATGGTGCCAACCAAACCCAGTTCCTCGCCGATGATCGCGAAGATGAAGTCGTTGTGGGCTTCAGGCAGCCAGTTGTACTTTTGCCGGCTCTGGCCGAGCCCCAAACCTGTCCAGCTGCCTTGGGCCAAGCCGTACATCCCGTTAGTGGACTGGTAGGTGAAGTCCGAATCGGCGGTGCATGAATCCCCTGCGATGCCGAGCCA
This sequence comes from Paenarthrobacter sp. NPDC089675, assembly GCF_044749185.1. Taxonomy (NCBI): domain Bacteria; kingdom Bacillati; phylum Actinomycetota; class Actinomycetes; order Micrococcales; family Micrococcaceae; genus Paenarthrobacter; species Paenarthrobacter sp. NPDC089675. The sequence continues at coordinate 708,456 of NZ_JBIVHM010000002.1, forward strand.
TGCCGTAACGCGGCACATGCGGTTGGGACTGATGACTGTCATTGCCGTTGCCCCGATGACGCCCAGGGCAGCGGCGATGGCAAGCATCTTCCCTGGAACACCCGCGAAGAAGAGTCCTGCAGCCACGATCGCCATGACCACGATCGCCGTGCCCAAGTCATTGCCCACGAGGATCAGGCCCAGGACGAGCCCGGCTCCAGGCACCACCGGGATGATGACATGCATCCACCGGTTCAGGTACTTCTCCTTGCGCGCCAACACGGCAGCGATCCAGACACACAAAACGAGCTTGGCAATTTCCGATGGCTGGATGCTGATTCCACCGATGTCGAGCCAGTTTTGGTTGCCCAAGGTGCTGCGGCCGAAGACCTGGACCGCCGCAAGGAGGACCACCACCGCACCGAGGCCCCACCAGGACAGGCGCTTCATCCAGCTCACGTTCGTCCGGGAAATGACATACATGGCCACCAGCCCCACGGCTCCGAACATGGCCTGCTTCAATGCATCAGCGTATGGAGACTTACCCTCCGAGATGGCCTCCACGCTGGAGGCCGAAAGAACCATCATCACGCCAATGGCCGTCAAAGCCATGGCGCAACCAAGGATCAAGTAGTACGTGGAGCTGTTGGGAGCCTTGCTCCTGCCCTCCAGGCTTTCCCAGAAGCCGCGGAGATGCCTGCGGAGACCCGCGGGCTGTTTTCCGGCTGCCTGCGCGGCCCTTTCTTTCCCGTCGCCGGGCGCTTTGCCGCGGCTGCGGGTGGGCGTGCTGACCATTGCTACTCCTCGGTGGTCTGTGCCTGCCCTTCCACGAGCTCGCGGACTGCCTGGATGAAAGCGTCGCCACGGTGAGCGTAGGAAGAGAACTGATCCATGGAGGCTGCTGCCGGAGCCATAAGGACGGTATCGCCGGGTCCGGCAACACCGGCCGCCGAAGCCACGGCCTGGGCCATGATGGTCTCGCCAAAAATCGGCGAACCGGCTGCGGTTTCCACCCTTTCAGTGTCACCCTTGGGCTGGAAGATCACGGGGACATCGGGCGCGTGTCGCTGGAGCGCGGCTTCAAGGGCTTCGGTGTCCGTGCCGATAAGCACTACTGCCTTTAGCCTGGGAGCCTGTTCCTTGACGAGCTGGTCATAGTTGACCCCTTTGGAAAGACCGCCCGCAATCCACACAACGTTGGTGAAAGCGGACAATGCCGCAGACGCTGCGTGCGGGTTTGTGGCCTTGGAGTCGTTGATCCACAAAACGTCGTTGTGCTTGGCAACGAGTTGGATCCGGTGGGCACCCGGAAGGAAATTCAACAGTCCCTGCTTGACGGCTGCGGGCTCGACGCCGTAAGCGCGGACCAAAGCCGCAGCAGCCAAGGCGTTAGCCACCATGTGGCGCGGGGCCACAGGACCCAGGTCGGACATGGAAGCCAGCTCAGCGGCAGAGTCCTTGCGCCCGGCAATGAACGCTCGATCCACCAGGAGTCCCTCAACAACACCCACCATGCTGATGGCGGGGGTTGTGGTCGTGAAGCCGATTGCGCGGCACCCCTCGATGACGTCGGCATTTTCGACCATGCGCTCGGTCTCGATTTGCTCTGCGTTGTAGATGGCGGCCTTCTGCGTGTTCTCGTAGACCTTCGCCTTGTCGGCAAGATAGGACGCATAGGAGCCATGCCAGTCCACGTGGTCTTCTGCCACGTTCAGGCAAACGCTGGCAACAGGAGACAACGAATGGCTCCAGTGCAGCTGGAAGCTGGAGAGTTCCACTGCGAACGCGTCGTACTCCACGGGATCGCGGAGGGCATCCAGGATTGGGGTTCCCACATTGCCCACCGCGATGGCCTTGAGCCCGGCCGCCTGGAGCATGGATTCGGTCATTCCCACGGTGGTGGTCTTGCCATTGGTTCCTGTGATCGCGAGCCAGTCGGCGGTCTTCCGGCCCTCGCGCACCCTCAACCGCCATGCCAGTTCAACATCGCCCCAGACGGGGATGTGCTTGCGTTTGGCCGCAGCCAGCAACGCTTGGTCCGGACGCCACCCTGGTGATGTCACCACCAGTTCAGGTTTCTCACCTTCGATGAGCGGCAAGGCGTTCACGGCTTCCTCGCCGAGGAGGACGTCTACCGCACCCACGATCTTGAGGGTGTCGGCCTGCGCGACGGCCTTGGCCGAGGTAGCGGCGTCAACCACCACCACCTTTGCACCGAGTTCGATCAGCGTGTCCGCGGCAGCGAAGCCGGAGACTCCGATGCCCGTCACCACAACACGGAGACCGCTCCAATTGGCGTCCCAGCTAGTGAGGCCGGCGAGCCGATCGGCCGCAGTCGGTTCAACGGTCCCGTTCACAGCAGCACCACCCATTCAGCGTAGAAAATTCCCAGGCCGGCGGCCACGAACAAACCGGCAAGGATCCAGAAGCGGACAACAACCGTGACTTCGGCCCAACCCTTGAGCTCGAAGTGGTGCTGGAGCGGAGCCATCTTGAAGACCCGTTTACCACCGGTGAGCTTGAAGAAGCCCACCTGGATAATGACCGAGAGCGTGATCAGTACGAAGAGGCCGCCAATGAACGCCAGGAGAAGTTCGGTGCGGGACAGGATGGCGAAAGCTGCCACCGCTCCACCAATGGCGAGCGAACCGGTGTCGCCCATGAAGATCTTCGCCGGAGAGGTGTTCCACCAAAGGAACCCGACCAGGGCCGCGCTGAGGATGGCAGCGAGCAGTGCAAGGTCCATAGGGTCACGCACTTGGTAGCAGCCGCTTCCGGCCTCCCTGGGTGAACCGCACGCCTGGTTGTTCTGCCAAATGCCCATGATGGTGTACGCGCCGAAGACCATGATCGAGGCACCTGCCGCGAGGCCATCCAGGCCGTCGGTGAGGTTCACGCCATTGGTTGCCGCCGTGATGATGAGGTTGGACCAGATGATGAAGAGGATCGCGCCAACCACTGTGCCGGCAAAGGCAAGGTCAAGCCATGGAATGTCGCGGACCAGGGAAATCTGGGTGGAGGCCGGACGGAGTCCGTCCTCGTTGGGGAACTGCAGCACAAGGATGGCAAAGATGATGCCAACGGCTGCCTGCAGGATCAGCTTGGCCCGGGCATTCAGGCCAAGGCTGCGTTTGTTGGAGATCTTGATGTAATCGTCAAGGAAGCCGACGAAGCCCATGCCCACCATGAGGAAAAGCAGGAGGAGTCCGGAAGCAGTGGGACCGGGAGACCGGGGATTCATCATCCACATGATCAGGTGGGTCACGAAGTAGGCAACCAGGACAGCAGCGACCACGACCGTACCGCCCATAGTGGGAGTACCCCGTTTGGTGTGGTGCGAGGTCGGCCCGTCGTCACGGATGAACTGACCGTAGCGTTTGGCCACCAGGAACCGGATGAAGAGTGGCGTCCCGATAAGGGCCACCAACAGGGCGACGCCTGCGCCGATCAATAGTGCAATCACAGCAGCTCGTTCCCTTCGCTTGCGGCGTCAGTTGCCGCGCTGTCCCCGGTGGGCTCGACCCGTGGGGGTAATGCTATCCGATCGCCCAGGTGCCGCAGCCCCACGCCATTGGAGGACTTGAAGAGGACCAGGTCACCCGGTCGCAATTCCCGCTGCAGGAGTTCGTACGCCTCTTCCACGGTTTCGGTGAAGGAACACTCGTCTCCCCAGGAACCTTCCTGGATGGCCGAAACGTAAAGCGCCCGGGCCTCCCGGCCCACCACTACGAGTCGCGAGATGTTGAGCCTGACCACCTGGGTACCCACGGCCGTGTGCTCCCGGATGGAGTCCTCACCCAGCTCGAGCATCGCGCCCAGGACAGCCCAGGTGCGGCGGCCCTGGCCAAGGTCGGCAAGCGTCCGCAAGGCAGCCCGCATGGATTCAGGATTGGCGTTGTAGGCATCGTTGATAATGGTGACGCCGTCGGGACGCTCTGTGCGCTCCATGCGCCAGCGGCTCGCCGCGGTCTGGGAGCTGAGGGAAGCGGCGATGTCCGCCGCCGGAACACCTGCGGCGAATGCCGCCGAGGCGGCCGCCAGCAGGTTCGTCACGTGGTGTCCGCCGATCAGCTTGCTGTGCACCTCGACGGCGGGACCGCCGTCGGGCAGCACCAGCTCGAACGTCGGGTGCCCCTGCGGGTTGACCACAACGTTGCGTGCTTCGACTTCCTCGTTGGTGGACGGGGACGCGGTGAACCCCAGGATGTGCGCCTTCGTCCGGGAACGCATGGCGGCCACGCGGCCGTCGTCAAGGTTGAGGACAGCGGTGCCATCCTCCCCCAAGGCCTCAACCATTTCCCCCTTGGCCTTGGCGATGTTCTCGACGCCGCCGAATTCGCCCGAATGCGCCGTACCTACTACCAGGACCACGCCGATGTCAGGCTTGACCATGTCCGCGAGGTACTTGATGTGGCCAACACCGGTGGCACCCATCTCGATGACCAGGTAACGGGTGTCTTCCGTCGCGGAAAAGACCGTCAGCGGAACACCCACCTCTCCGTTGTAGGAGCCCTGGGGGGCAACAGTAGGGCCTGCCTGCGAAAGGATGCCGGCCAGGAGATCCTTGGTGGTTGTCTTGCCGGCGGAGCCCGTGATGCCGATAACCGTGAAGTCTTCGCCTCGTTGGGTGCGGGCGGCCCGGATGCGGCGAACGGCTTCCGCGGCCAAGGCACCCATGGCGATGACGGCGTCTTCAACAACGACGGCGGGATAAGGCCTGCCGTCGTTGTCGGCGACTTCGCGTTCGGTCAAGGCCAGGACGGCGCCCCGTTCAAAAGCTGCGTGGACGAAGTCGTGGCCGTCCGCGTGTTCACCGGGCTTTGCAACATACAGCGAACCGGCTGTTGCCTCCCGTGAATCGGTGACTACGGAACCGGGCACGACGTCCCGGTTTCCTGTCAATCGGCCATGGGTGATGTCGGCGATCTCCGCCGCAGTAAATGCAATCATCTCGGTTCAGGACTCTATCCGCTGGTCCGGTGAAACGCTGAATCCCCTGGATGTCAAGGCGCTCCGGAGCTCCACCCTGTCGTCGAGGGCCAGGTTCACACCCTTGACCTCCTGCCAGACCTCGTGCCCGCGGCCTGCCACCAGGATGGTGTCCTTCGCGGTGGCCGTCTGCACCGCCAGCCTGATGGCCTCGTCGCGCGGGTACGACTCGATGATGGTGCTGCTCAAACCCTCTTTCTCAACCGCAGCACGGGCGCCGGCCAGCACCTCCGCGCGGATGGCGGCTGCATCCTCGTCGTGCGGATCGTCGTCGCTGACGATCACCACATCGGCCAGTCGGGCGGCAATGGCGCCCATCGTGGGACGTTTTCCTTGGTCCCGTTGACCGGTTGCGCCAAACACCACGATGACCCGTGAACCCTCTTCCGGGGACCGCACCGCCTTCAACGCGCGGGCCAGCGCATCCGGGTTGTGGGCAAAGTCGACCACCGACGCCGGCGAGGTGGAAACCAGCTGCATTCGGCCAGGCACCGCAACAGTGAACGGGTCGTGCTGGTCCAAGGCTTGCTGCAGCGTTTGGTGGTCAACGCCCGAGGCAGCAACCATTGCGGCGGCCAGCGCCGCGTTCGCCACGTTGAAGTCGCCGGGAAGCCCCGTGTGCACCCGCAGCACGCGGCCGTCGCGGTGGCCCAATTCAACCTCCGTTCCAAGCCCCCGGGCTGCAGTTGAAACCACCCGCCAATCGGCGTCGAAATCATCCGAGGTGACCGCCAGGGTGGTGACCGGAATGCCTGCACGGCCCGCGAGCTGACGGCCCCAGCCGTCGTCGACCGTTACCACGGCTTGGCGCGCGTGACCGGAGGTAAAGAGCTCGGCCTTGGTGTTGAAGTACTCCTCCATGCTCCCGTGCAGGTCCAGATGGTCCTGCGTGAGGTTGGTGAAGCCCGCGACATCGAACATGACACCGTCCACGCGGTGGTAGGAGATCGCGTGGGAAGAAACTTCCATGGACGCGGCTTCAAGGCCCTTCTCCCGCATCAGCGCCAGCAGTCCGTGGACCTCGGTGGACTCGGGCGTGGTGAGGAGGCTGGGAATGGGATCGCCGCCGGCGAGGATTTCGATGGTTCCGATGAGGCCCGGCGTCTTGCCCAACGCACGGAGCAGGGAGTTGATGAAGTAGGTGGTGGTGGTCTTGCCGTTCGTGCCCGTGACACCGAACAGGGTGGGGTGGCCCCCCTCTTCGGGCTGGCTGCGGTAGATGAGGGCCGCCAAGCGTCCGACGACGGTCCGCGGCTCCTCCACGACCAGTACGGGAACAGGCTGCTCACCGTACAGCGCGAGCTGGCGCGCACCGGCGTCGTCCGTCACCACGGCGACCGCTCCCGCCTCGACGGCCTGGGTAACGAAGTCGGCTCCGTGCCGCGAGGCGCCCGGGAGCGCAACGTAGATATCGCCGGGCTCAACGGCCCGGGAGTTCAGCGAGATGCCGGTAACTCCCCCGCCCTCTACTTCTTCGGGCACGGCGACGCCAAGTTCACCGGCAATCGCCGCCAACGGCACCGCGGCTACCGATTCCGGGCGAAAGCCCGAGCCACCGGCGTTCGACGTTGTGGCGTGGGAAGCTGCCTCATTGTGCTCTGACACGTGGTTCTCCATTGGTGCTCATTGGAACGACCGGCTGGGGGCCAGCGGCGCCCTGCCGGTCGTGGTGGATCGAATCCCTGGGCCGAAACAGACGCCCAAGAAGCTTACTTGACGAACTGCGGCAAATGCGCGGCAGTCCCGGTGGACGGCGGGACGTTGTAGGTGCGGAGCACCTGTGACATGACGGAACGGAAGACCGGACCATTGGTGATGCCGTAGATGCTGCCTTTGGGGCGCTGCAGTACCACTTCCACAATGAACCTCGGGTCGTCCATGGGAGCCATACCCACCATTGAGGCGGTGTAACCATCGAAGCCGGGCAAACCGTCCTCACGCGGAGCCTGCGAGGTTCCGGTCTTGGCGCCCACACGGTAGCCGGCAATGGCGGCATCCTTGATCTGGCCTTCAGTGACGGCGCTTTCAAGAATGTCCCGGACCTGTTGCGCCGTTTCCTTGGAAACCACCTGGCGGGAGTCCTTGGCCGGCACCTTCTGTTCCACTCCCTCGGGGGAAATGTAGCTGTCGATAAGGCGCGGTTGGAGCATCACGCCGTTGTTGGCGATGCTCTGGTAGGCGCGGACCGTTTGCAGCGTGGATTGCGACACACCCTGTCCGAACAGCACGGTATATTGCTGCCGCTCATCCCACTGGTCAGGCTTAGCCAAGATACCCGTCGCCTCCGCAGGAAGACCAATATCGGTCTGCTCGCCGATGCCGAACTTCTTGAGGTACTCGTACCGCTGATCCTTGCTCAACCTGCTACCGGCCATCACCGTACCCGTGTTCATGGACCATCCCAGGATCCCGGCCAGGGTGCGTTCCTCGGTTCCGTGCTCAAAAGCGTCAGTGAAGGTCTGGCCGTCAATGGTGTAGGACGGCGGGATGGTGAAGTGGTCCAGCGGGTTGGACTTGCCCTCCTCGATGACCGCGGCGGCAGTGATCATCTTCTCGACAGAGCCCGGCTCATAGGCCGCTGTAACCGCCCGTACGCCGCGATCCTTGGCGTCCACCTTGCCGGGATCGTTGGGATCGGGGGCGTTGGTGTCCGCCAGGGCCACCAGGTTGCCGGTCTTGGTGTCCATGACCACTATGACGCCCCACTCGGCGCTGAGCTTGTTGACCTGGCTCTGGATGGCCTGCTGGGCGAAGTACTGAATATCGGTGTTGATGGTGAGCTTGACGTCGCTGCCATCCACGGCCGGCGTCAGTTCGTCCGTGGCGACAGGGATTCGCAGGCCATCGGCCCCGATTTCAAAAACACGCTTACCTTCGGTGCCTCGCAGGATCTGGTCCTGGGTCTGCTCGATGCCGGCCTGCCCAGTCGTGCCGTCCTGGAGGAAACCCACCACCCCGCCGGCTACGCTGCCGTTGGGGTAGACACGCTTGCTGACGCCTTCCGCGGCCACTCCCGGGATCCTGAGCTTGGTGATCCGGTCCTCAAGCTCGGGTTTGATGTCCTTCGCAACCACGGCGTACTTCTTGTCGCCGGTCAGCGATTCGCGGACCTTGGCGGCGTCAGCGCCCAGCAGCGAAGCCAGTTCGGCGATGCCTTGGTCACGGGAGACGGTTTCCACGGCCTCGGTCTGCTGGTTGTAGCGCTTGAACTCCGAGGTTGCCGTGTTGAGTACCTGGTCCACCACGATGTTGTAACGGATGACGCTGCTGGCCAGGACGTTGCCATTGGCATCCACAATCCGACCACGCTCGGCCGGGAGGACCTGAGGAGTCAGCCTGTTGGCGAGGGCGGCCTCCGCCATACCGCCCATATCCAGGCCCTGGACCATGAAAAGCTTGCCACCCACAACCAGCAGCAAGGTCAGCATGATGCCCAGGCCAACCCGGAGGCGCTTCCTGGCCGCCGGCACCTTCGTCTTTTTCGATTTGCCGGGGATCTGCGCCACGATGATTCCTTGCTGCTGGCCTTGGTTCAGTGGACTGGCGGGCTACTGCCCTGGGTTCTTCTGCTGGGGGGCCGGGACCGAACCGCCATGGAGTTCTGCCGGCGGTGTTGGCTGGGCCGCAGGAGCGGCAGGCTGGGCCGGCGTGGCTGCAGGTGCAGCGGAGCCTGAAGGCTTCTGGTTTTCCAGCGGGTCCTTGGTGGTTGCAGACGGAACAACGGAAAGCTGCCCGGCTATGGCTGGCGGAGCAATGAGGGCGCCCGGGTTGTCCCCTTTGACTGCGGGAGTCGCCTTGCCGGTTACTGTCATGGTGTTCACATCTATCTGGCCCTTGACCGTGGACTGTACCATTCCCAATTCTGCGGCCTTGGCTGCCAGATTCTGTGGAGCCTCGAAGTTTTGCTTCTTCTGTGTCAGATCCTGGTTTTCCTTGGTCAGAGTGGCAGCTTCAGCCTTCAACTGCACCAGCCGGTACTGTGCTGTGGACACCGAGATGTTCAGCACAAGAACGGTCAGAAGCGCGGCAGCAAGGGCAACGAGGCACAGCACCACCACCGGAGTACGCCGCTTGCCCGGTGCGCTCCGCACAACGGACAGCGGCGTACGCGCCTTCCGTCCGGCGTCGGGCTTTCCGACCGGTGCGGGCAAGGCGCGCGCAGTGTTTCCCACCACAGAGGGCATTGTCTTCGCTGCGGCGGTGCTCATACGACTCTCCTTGGCTTGATGCGCTCCACGGCCCGCAACCGGGCAGACGCCGCGCGTGGGTTTTCGGCGATTTCTTCCGCTGTGGGAACCTCTGTGCCCTTGGTCAGCGTCTTCAGTTCGGGTTTGTGTTCTTCAAGTTCAACCGGGAAGCCCAAGGGAGCAGAGGACTTGGAACCGGCTTGGAAGACCGATTTGACGATCTTGTCTTCCAGGGAGTGGTAAGACATGACAACTACCCTGCCGCCGAGGGCCGTGGATGCCACCGCCGCAGGAACGGCCCGCTCCAGAACATCGAGTTCCTCATTGACCTCGATCCTTAGCGCCTGGAATGTGCGCTTGGCCGGGTGTCCGCCGCTCTTTGCCGCAGCCGCGGGAACCACTTCGCGGATCTGCTCCACGAGCTCCCCCGTGGTGGCGAACGGCTTCCGGGCCCGGGCACTGACAATCCTGTTGGCAATCCGGCCGGCGAACTTCTCCTCGCCCCATTTGCGGATAATCCGGACGAGTTCTTCTTCGCTGTAGTTGTTTACTACATCTGCTGCCGTCTGACCCCGACTCGTGTCCATCCGCATGTCCAGCGGGGCGTCGTAGGAGTAGGCAAATCCGCGTTCACGTTCATCCAACTGAAGGGACGAAACTCCGAGGTCCATCAGGATGCCGTTGACCTCCGCGATACCGAGGTCCGCGAGGACATCCTCGATCTCGTCGTAGACCGCGTGGACGAGGTCCGTGCGTGCGGCGAAGGGCTCCAGCCGGGCGCCCGCCAAGGCCAAGGCCTCCTCATCGCGATCAATACCCACGAGGTGGAGATCCGGAAAGCGCTGCAGCATGGCTTCGGAGTGGCCGCCCATTCCGAGGGTCGCATCAATTACCACTGGAGTCTCGCCACGCTGGCGGGCGGCGTCGAAGCCGGGAGCAAGAAGGTTGATGCAGCGGTCTTTAAGGACGGGCACGTGGCGTTCCGATGTCGGCTTTGCCGCGTCTTGCTCCTCCACGCTGCCTCCTCTTTCCTCAATCGCCTTGCTTGCTTTTCTTGGACCGGATCCCCATCCGCGCCTATCTTTCCGCCGGCCTGGCTCCGGGGAAGTTGAGCCAGGAAAGCAGTCAAACGGGCGGCTGGAGATCCCATCCAAGAACGGGGTACCGCTCCTTGGTCCGGTTAGAAAAACCCGGGAAGGTTGTCATCGTCGGTTTCCGAGAACGCGGCTTCTTTCTCGGCGAGGTACTCATTCCAAGCTTCGGCGTCCCAGATCTCGGCCCTGGTCCCGGCACCGATGACTGCCAGTTCCCTGCCGAGGCCCGCGTAAGCCCGGAGCGCCGGCGGAATGGTCACGCGCCCCTGCTTGTCAGGTACCTCGTCAGAGGCTCCAGACAGGAAGACCCGGATGTAGTCACGCGCTTGCTTGGAGGACAACGGCGCCTCCCGCATCGACTCGTGAATGCGTTCGAATTCTTTCTGGCTGAAGACGTAAATGCAGCGCTCCTGGCCCCTCGTGAGAACCAGCCCCTCGGCAAGCTCCTCGCGGAACTTGGCGGGGAGGATGATGCGTCCCTTCTCATCAAGGCGCGGTGAATGGGTGCCTAGAAACACCGGCCCACCGCCCCTCAATCAAGGTGCCCGCACTATCCAGCTCTGCCATTACCCTCTTATGCGCTCCACTTTACTCCACAAAGCACCACAGTCAACGCACAGGACGGCGTTTCTCCACCACTTTTAGTTTGAAAAGCACCGGAATCACGGGGAAGGGGCCGGGTGGTGCGAAGTGGAGCACGCCGCCAGGCAAGGGCACGGGGTGGCGGCAGCTGTCCGACGTCAGGGGCGCGGGCCAGCGGCAGATGGCCGAATCGAGGCCGGGCGACAGGTCAGGTCAGCGCACGTGGTGCAAAGTGGAGGGGCTCACGCTGTGGGGCGATGTGGAGTGCGGCGTCGGGCCTTAAAACGCAAAAGGCCCGCAGGCGGGCCTTTTGTTTCGCGATGACTCGGAGTCTCAGTCCCGGGGACGCCGGAACTCATGAATTATTTCTGGTGCACTCCAAACCTGGCAGCCGGAGCAACCGGGTGGGGCGTGTTCAGCTATCGTCCCTGCGCCGCTCGTCCCAACGCTCCTCGAGATTGCTCATGAAGGAGCTCTTGGACTTGGTCCGGCCGGGCCTGCCTTTGCGAGTCTTACCGAACGCGGCTCCACGGAGCGTGGCGAAGTAGACGCCGGCACCCATGACCACAAAACCAAGGACACCCACAAAAATCTGTTGCATGGACACGCCCACGAGCAACAGCAGGACGCCCGCTATGGCGCCCAGCACACCGATAATGACGTGCCGCGTCGACCAACTGCGGATGGGATCCGAGCCCATGGTGTTGGCAAACTTTGGATCGTCCTCGTGAAGCTGCTTCTCGAGTTGCTCCAACAGCTTCTGTTCGTGCTCCGAGAGGGGCATCGCGACCTCCTTAAGTCAGCCAGCGTCCGGACGAACTACGGCCTTTCCGTCTGTTACCAGAACGAACAGGTCCTTTGCTTCGTTCCCGGGAATGGCTACCGACTTTGGCAGGTTCCGCGGGAGCAAAAAGCTCAGGTAAAAGCCGTCCAGACGATCTAAATATCTGTACTAATTAGGATAGTTTGTCCAGCGCCGTTCTGAAAGACGGCCCAAAGGCGCGCAAACGGGGTGCTACGGCGATTCCTGCGACTTGCCCGGTTCCAGGAGCCGGGCGGGAAGCAGCGTCTTCGATCCGAAGCGCTCGGCAACCCGGTCCAGCGCCTGCTCCGCGGCCCGCCAGTTCTCATCACGGCGGTCCAGGCTCAACTGCATGGATGTCCGGGCGGCAGGCTCCAGCTGCTCCAGCCTGACGCCTACGAGCCTGACGCTCATTGGCCTGGCCCCCAAGGACTCCATCAGTTGGACTGCCACTTGGTAAATCAATTGCGCACTGTCCACGGGCGTTTGCAAAGTGCGGCTGCGGCTCACTGTGGAGAAATCCGAGTAGCGGAGTTTGAGGGCAATAGTCCGGGACAGCAGTCCGGAACTCCGGAGGCGGGCGGCGGTCCGGTGCGACAACCTCAGCAGCTCCCTGTTAAGCAATGCGTCGTCGGCTGTGTCCATGGCAAAGGTTTCTTCCGCGCCGATGCTCTTTTCCAGCCTCGTGGGAGTCACCGGACGTGGATCGACACCCATGGACAGACGGTGGACGTGCTCGCCTCCGGCCCCCAGGATTCTCCTGAGCGTGGCCACCGGGGTGGACGCCACATCCGCCACTGTGCGGATTCCCAGCCGGGCCAAGGCCTCCGCGGTTTTACCGCCTACACCCCACAAGGCATTGACCGGCAGGCTGTGCAGGTAAGGAACGGTATCCTCTGCGTTGATCTGCAGGATGCCATCGGGCTTGCAACGCGTAGAGGCGATTTTGGCAACAAACTTCGTACCGGCGATCCCAACGGAAGCGGTGATTCCCAGCTCGGACTGAACCCGGCGACGGACCAACTGGCCTATCTCGAGGGGGGACCCCAGCCGCCTGATGGCTCCCCCGACATCGAGGAACGCCTCATCCACGCTGAGGGGTTCAACGAGGTCCGTGATCGAGGAAAAGATCTCCATGATCTGTTCCGATACCTCGTAGTACAGCTTATGCCGGGGGTTGATGACGATGGCCGCCGGACACATCCGCATTGCGATGGCCATGGGCATCGCCGACTTGACCCCGGTAGCCCGGGCCTCGTAAGAAGCGGAAAGGACCACGGAACGTTCTGCCGGGAAACCGACAATAACCGGCTTGCCCCGCAACTCAGGGCGACTGCGCAATTCCACGGATACAAAAAAGGCGTCCATGTCCACGTGCAGGATGCTGGTTCGCCGCATGTCCCGCAGGACCTCTTCGGTTCTGCGGGTCGGTTCCGTGCCGCCCATTGGGCTGCCGTCCGATGCATCCTGCCTCACAACGGCAATACTATGCCCGGCCACTGACTAAACTGGAGGCTCAGCCCCGGCGTCAGCCCACGGAAGGATACCCCTGTGAAGTTCCCTGGATCTCCCCAAACGCGAGGGCTTGCCCTGCTCGCCGTGACCGTCGCCGTTGCTGCATCGGCCTGCACGGCCGGCCCTGGCGCTCCGGACTCCGCTTCGACGTCCTCCTCCGGCACGTCGTCAAGCACGACGCCGGCAACTTCCTCGGCGTCCGGTTCCGCAACGCCGAGCAGCTCCGGGGCAACGGACACCCCCGCTTCGGCAGTTCCCAATGCAACGGCAACCGTAGGCGCGCTGGTGGAGGGGTTCCCACAGCAGCTCATTCCAGTCATGCCCAAGTCTTCCGTGCGCTCAAGCAGCTTCGACAAAAGCGCCTCCCCCGCCACAGTTGCCTTGGTCGGAACCGTGAAGGCCCCGCCGGAGGGAGTCGTGGACTACTACAAGGCGTCCCTTGAAGCCCAGGGGTTCAAGATTGTTCCGGGACCGGAAGCCGTCGGCAACGTCACGTCGATCGACTTCATCCGTGGCGAGGGCGAGACCGTGAACCTGTCCGTGCGCCAAAAGGAGGGTGTCTCCACCTTCACCATCGGCGCAAACGTGGCGGCCGGGTCCGTCAAGTGAACCCAGCTCAGCAACTTGAGTCCGAACAGTCCAGCTTCATCTCCGGCGTTTCCCGGAGGTTGGAATCGTTCTTGTCGGACCAGCGAGTCATCATGGACACGGTGTCGCCGGACGTCGCACCGCTTCTGGGTTCCATTTCGAGCCTGGTGACAGGTGGCAAGAGGCTGCGAGCCCTGATGTGTTACTGGGGCTGGAGGGGCGTCGGCGGCAATGCCGATGACTCCGGGATACTGACGGCTGGTTGCGCCCTGGAGCTTTTCCAGGCGGCCGCTTTGATCCACGACGACATCATTGATCGCTCGGATACCCGTCGGGGTGGCCCCAGCGTCCATAAGCGCTTCAGCCAATTGCACCAAGCCAATGGCTGGGCCCTTGATAATGAGCGCTTCGGACACGCCGCGGCAATCCTAACCGGAGACCTTTGCCTCTCCTTCAGCGAGGAGTCCTTCACGGAGATCGGACCACCGGCGGCATCCGGGACCGAGGCCCGCCGCATTTTCAACCTCATGAGGGCAGAGGTCATGGCCGGACAATACCTGGACATCCTCGAGGAAGTGGCAGGCCCTGTCCGGGACCGTATGGGTTCGGTTGAGCGGGCAAAGGCGATCATCCGCTACAAGTCGGCGAAGTACTCCATGGAGCATCCGCTGGCATTGGGCGGAGCACTGGCGGGGGCCTCCACGGACCTCCTTAGGCTGTACTCCGCCTTTTCCTTGCCACTGGGCGAAGCGTTCCAAATGCGCGATGACGTCCTTGGCGTTTTTGGCGACCCGGAGACCACGGGAAAACCTGCAGGGGACGACCTCCGCGAAGGCAAACGCACCGTCCTTGTCGGTTTTGCGATCAATCTGGCGCCCGCAGAGGAAGCGGCATACGTGGATCGAATGCTCGGAAGGCAAAACCTGAGCTCGGAAGAAGTTGACCGGATCCGTCACATTATTGTCGAATGCGGCGCTTTGGACGCCACAGAGTCGCTCATTGCAGAACTCAGCGATACGGCTTTCTCGGCCCTGGATCGGCTGCCGCTGGATGAATTGCCCCTGGCCGCCCTGCGTCGACTGGCAGAGGCTGCAGTCAGCAGGGCCGCATAGAAACGACGACGGCGGCATAGCGCCGCCGTCGTCCTTGGCCAAGCCGGGATTTACCAGGCGAGGGACTGGGCCCTGCGGCGGATTTCCGTCTTTCGGCCCTCACGCAGGGCATCGATAGGCCGGCCGCCCAAAGACTCATCGGGCGTGAACAGCCAAACGATCAGTTCTTCGTCGCTGTAACCGGCATCGCCGAGCACCGCGATGGTCCCCTTCAGGCTGTCTACGACATGCCCATCCTGGATGAACAGTGCGGGGATCGACCGGATATTCCGTTCCCCCCGTTTGAGCGCGACGAGCGCGCGCTCGTCCAGCAATCCGTGCACTTTGGTGATGCTGACATCCAGGATTTCGGCAACATCGGGCAAAGGCAACCAGTCGGAAACAAGGGTTTCTACATTACTCACGGATCAAGGTTGCCATGGCTGCCCATCCCGCGCCTAGCTGTACTGCCCAGGGAGGTTGGTTAGCCGGGTGAATCTGTGGCTTCAGGGCAATTTCCCGATCGTCCCGGGAGCGTCGGCAATTCATCTCCGCTTTCATGCGGCGACAGGAATTGTTGTGCGGACGCAATAAGTGTGAGAGATTCACACTGATCACACTTGCAACATTGATAACAAATGCAACATTGTTAACATCAGTAACACTGGTAACAGCGGAAACTCCCCGACCTGCCCGCTGCCGAGATGAGGACAACAATCCATGACCACGCCCCGCTCGACGAAACGAACCATGAGCATGCCGGTTATCGCGGCAACCACGGCTGCGCTTCCCGCCGTGGTCTTGTCCTCGCTTGCCTTGGCCCAACCGGCCACGGCGGCTCCGACACCCCAACCGCGGAAAATCCCGGCAACACTCGCCGCCGCCATCAAGGCCCAGGCCGCTCAAACGGGCAATGTCATTCCCGCCCAGGCCGTTGCTTCCACGATCCCTGCGGGCCTGCGCCCGCTGGCGCCCTCGGTGCCGGATACCTACAAGATCGTGCGCGGTGACACCATCAGTGCGATCGCGCGCCGTTTCAACCTGGACACCAACGATGTCCTGCGGCTGAACAACCTCTCGGCCACAACGCTGATCTTTCCCGGCCAAACCATCAAGCTCACGGGCACGGCACCCAAGGCACCTGAGGCCGCGCCGGCCCCTGCCCCTGCGCCCGCAGCAACCACCAACGCCACCACCTACACCGTGGTACCGGGAGATACCCTCAGCGGAATTGCCGCGAAGCACGGTGTCCCCCTCTCCAGCATCTTCAGCTGGAACAACCTCAACGGCAGCTCGATCATTTACCCCGGCCAGAAAATCAAGGTCAGCGGCGGGAGCACCGCACAGGCTCCGGCGGCACCGACCGCACCAGCACCGGCTGCCCCAGCGCAGCCTGTCAGTGGCGGTTCCTACACCATCAAGGCCGGGGACACGCTCAGTGCCATCGCTTCGCGCCTGGGCGTCTCCTTGTCCGCGCTGATGAGCGCGAACAACGTGACCGCCACAACCGTGATCTACCCGGGCCAAAAGCTGACCGTGCCGGGTTCTTCCAGCCTGCAGCCGGCTTCCGGCACCACCCCGTTGGTGCCAAGCTCGTTCCTTGGATTTACGTACCCGCCTGCGGTGGTCAATTCGGCCAATGAGAACAAAGCGCTTTTGAACGCCTCCCCCGTGCCAAGCCGGGCCGAGATGAAGACCATAGTTGCCGATACTGCCCGCCGCCTGGGCGTCAGCCCTTCCCTGGCATTGGCCTTTGCCGAGCAGGAGTCCGGATTCGACCAGCGCGCTGTTTCGCCGGCCAATGCAATCGGCACCATGCAGGTCATCCCGTCGTCGGGCCAGTGGGCATCAGACCTTGTGGGACGCAAATTGAACCTGCTTGACCCGTACGACAACGCCACGGCAGGCGTGGCCATCATCCGCGCGCTCGTCGCGACCAGCAAGGATCTGGACACAGCCATTGCCGGCTACTACCAGGGCCAGTACTCGGTGAGCAAATATGGCATGTACGACGACACCAAGAGGTACGTCGAATCGATCAAGGCACGGCAACGTACGTTCAGCTAAGCCATGTGCTTGAGAAAGGCCCGGATTCCGCAGGAGTTCGGGCCTTTTCCTCGCCTCGATTAGGATCGTAAGGTGCAAGAACCTCAGCAGGACCACCTGATCGGCACAACTGTGGACGGGCGCTACCAGGTGCGCTCACGCCTCGCGAAGGGCGGGATGTCCACGGTCTATCTGGCGACGGACAAACGGCTGGAACGCGACGTGGCCCTGAAAGTCCTGCACCCCCACCTGGCTAACGACCAGACCTTCCTGGAGCGGTTGAGCCGCGAAGCCAAGGCCGCAGCAAGTCTTTCCCACCCCCATGTGGTGGGTGTCCTTGACCAAGGCGAGGACGGCCATATCGCGTACCTTGTGATGGAGTACGTCAAAGGCCATACGCTCCGCGATGTACTGAACGAACAGGGCGCCCTCCCGCCGCGTTTGGCGCTGGCTTTGATCGATCCGGTGGTCGAGGGCCTCGCCGCCGCCCATCGATCGGGCCTTATCCACCGTGACATCAAGCCCGAGAATGTGCTGATTGCCGACGACGGCCGGATCAAGGTGGGCGACTTCGGACTGGCCCGTGCCGTCACCGCGACCACCAGCACAGGTGCGCTGATTGGAACCGTCGCCTACCTTGCGCCCGAATTGGTCCTGGGGAAGGCCGCCGACGCCCGCAGCGACATCTACGCCGCCGGGATCATGCTTTATGAGATGCTCACCGGGCAGCAGCCCTACTCCGGCGAGTCCCCCATCCAGGTCGCCTACCAACACGTCAACTCAGCAGTAGGGCACCCATCCGCAGTGGTACCGGGCCTTGCCCAGGACCTGGACGAACTGGTCCAGTGGTCCACCTCCGTCGACGCGGAAAACCGGCCTGTGGACGGAACAGCCTTCCTGAGCGAGCTCAGGCACGTGCGAAGGACCCTCAGCGACGAGCAGTTGGATCACCGGGCTGAAGGCTCTGTCCATGGTGCCTTCCCGGCACCGGGAGTCGAAGGTTCCGGAGGGCAGGCCACGGAAGCCATCCCCTCCGCCGTCTCCCCCACCGAGTTCATCTCCCGGCAGAGCAACCCCACCACGGTCATGGCAGCCTCAAACGCGGGACCTGGGCAAACACGGATGGTGGTGCCCGGAGTGGACGAAGATCTCCGCCAACCGGGCAAACGCGAGCTGAAACGCATCGAACGGCAGGACGCGAAGGATCGTGCCCGCGCTGCCGCCACGCCTACCCGGCCCCTAAGCGAAGGCAATCCCCGGAGGCGAGGTGTCATCTGGGCCATCGTGATCCTGGTAATCGCCATCCTTGCCGGTTCGGCCGGATGGTTCTTTGGCATGGGCCCGGGTTCTCCCGGGACGGTTCCGGACGTCAAGAACAAGACGGTCGCCGAAGCCCAACAGCTCTTGCGGACCGCTGGTTTCCAATCCGAACCCCAGGACGTCTTCGACGACGACATCCAGTCTGGTTTCGCGGTGGGCACCAAACCTGAATCAGGGTCACAGGTGCGGAAGTTCCAGCCCATCACGCTTTTCGTTTCGAAAGGGGCCGAACTCTTCGCACTTCCAGGTCTTGCTGGCGGAACCCTGGACGACGCAAAGAACGCCCTGAACGCGGCCCAAATGGCCCTTGGAAACGTCACCCAGGCCTTCGACGACAAGGTTCCCGCCGGCGTCGTGATTTCGCAGGACCCAGCCAAAGGCACCGAGGTGCGGCACGGGACTCCGGTAGCGCTGGTGGTTTCCAAGGGACCGCAGCCCATTCCCGTGCCGGATGTTCGCGGCCAGACCCAGGATGCCGCAGTCAAGGCCCTGCAAGACGCCGGACTCAAAGCAGTCATCGCCCCGGAAACAGTCAACGACAAGACCGTGCCAAAGGGCTCCATCGTGTCGCAATCGCCAGCCAACGGCAACCTGGTCAAGGGCGACGCCGTGACTTTGACGGTTTCCAAGGGCCCGAAAATGGTCAAAGTGCCTAACTTCATCGGCAAGCAGGCCAGGGACGCGCGCAAGCAATTGGAGGATCTCGGATTCGACGTAAAGGTCAACGAAATCCTTGGCGGCTTCTTCGGGACCGTCCGTGACCAGAATCCGGTCAACACCGAGGTCCCCGAGGGATCCCTCGTCACCTTAACCGTCGTTTAAGTCGGAATCACGAAAAAGAGGCGCGGCCCGGATATTCCGGCCGCGCCTCTTTTGTGTGTCTTTGGCCTAGCGCTTGGAAAGGGCTCCCGCCACAAGGAACGCCATCTCCAGGGACTGCATGTGGTTCAGGCGGGGGTCGCAGACTGACTCGTAGCGGTCCAGGAAGGCGTCCTGGTCGATGGGGTCGGCGCCACCGAGGCACTCGGCCACGTCGTCGCCGGTCATCTCGACGTGCAGGCCGCCGGGAACTGTACCCAGGGAGTGGTGTACCTCGAAGAAGCCGCGTACCTCGTCGATCACGTCGTCGAAGTTGCGGGTCTTGTAGCCGTTCGGCGAGGTGACGGTGTTGCCGTGCATGGGGTCCGTCACCCACAGGACCTGGGCGCCGGATGCAGTGACGCGCTCGACGACGGCGGGCAGCTTTTCGCGGATGTTCTTCGCACCCATGCGGGTGATGAACGTCAGTCGACCCGGTTCGCGGTTCGGGTCCAGCTTGTCGATGAGGCGCAAGGCATCGTCGCCGCTGGTGGTCGGGCCAAGCTTGACGCCGATGGGGTTCCGGACGCGGGACAGGAAGTCCACATGCGCGTGGTCGAGCTCGCGGGTCCGTTCGCCGATCCACAGGAAATGCGCCGAGGTGTCGTAGGGCAGGCCGGTGCGGGAGTCGATGCGGGTAAGGGCCCGCTCGTAGTCGAGCAGCAGGGCCTCGTGGCTGGCGAAGAACTCGACTCGCTTCAGTGCCTCGAAGTCGGCGCCACAGGAGTCCATGAACTTGATGGCGCGGTCGATGTCCCTGGCAAGGGATTCATAGCGGGCGTGGGCGGGGTTCTCCGTGAAGCCCTTGTTCCACTGGTGGACGAGGCGCAGATCCGCGAAGCCGCCCTGTGTGAAGGCACGGATCAGGTTGAGGGTGGAGGCGGACGTGCGGTAAGCCTGCAGCATCCGGCCGGCGTCGTGTGCGCGGGACTCCGGGGTGAAGTCGTAACCATTGACGATATCGCCGCGGTAGGCCGGGAGCGTGACACCGTCACGCGTCTCGTCGTTGGAGGAGCGCGGCTTGGCGAACTGGCCCGCCATGCGGCCCATCTTGATGACGGGCATTGCTGCACCGTAGGTAAGGACCACGGCCATCTGAAGAATGGTCTTCACGCGGGCACTGATCTTGTCGGCCGTGGCAGCCTCAAAGGTTTCTGCACAGTCGCCGCCCTGAAGCAGGAAAGCCTTGCCCTGCGCTGCGGCCGCCAGGCGCTCCCGCAGAACATCCACTTCACCGGCAAACACCAGCGGCGGGACGACGGAAAGTTCCTTGACGGACGCCTCGAAGACCTCGGCATCCGCCCATGAAGGCTGCTGGGAGATGGGCAGGTCACGCCAGGCGTCGAGTCCGGGATAGTTGGCGGCTCCGCTCTGGGCGGTGCTGGCAAGCGGATCTGCTACAGATGGTGCGGTGTTCGCGGTAAGCTCAGTCACCCTACAAGAGTAGTGCCCGCGCGGCGGTTGGGACATCGGGCCCGTAACTGACCCTGCCCGATCCGTCACAGTGTCGCCTGATGGTTCCCAGTGCAAGCGGATGGTTCCAGTGCGTGCGGATGGGTCCCAGCGCCGCGGGTCCTATCGAACCGCGGGTCCCGGTTCGTCCCTGTCGTCTGCTATGTCGCCGGGGGCTTCCGCCGCTGCTTCGGCCTTCTTCACAGGTTCCGGCCCCTTCCCTGCCAGGCTTGCCTTGACCACGGCGGCGTATTCATCGACGTACTCCTGACCGGAGAGCCTCATGAGTTCACGCATGATCTCGTCCGTCACCGCTCGCTGTATGAGGCGGTCATCTTCCATTCCGTAGTATCGGCTGAAGTCCAGTGGTTGCCCGAAGATAATCCCGATCCTGCGGATGTTGGGCATCCTCTTCCCGATCGGTTGCACTTTCTCCGTACCAATCATGGCTACCGGAACCACCGGCACCCGCGTTTGCAGGGCGAGCCTCGCAACGCCCACCTTGCCTCGGTAGAGGCGCGCATCGGGGCTCCTGGTTCCTTCGGGATAGATGCCAAGGAGTCCACCGGCATTCAGCACGTCCTTGCCGGCCTGCAAAGACATCTCCGACGCTGCGCCCCCTGAGCGGTCCATTGGCAACTGGTTGCTCAATCGGAAGAACAATGCCGTCATCCGGCCCTTAAGTCCTTTTCCAGTGAAGTACTCAGACTTCGCCAGGAAAATCACGGGCCTGTGGACCATCAAGGGCAGGAAGATGGAGTCGGAAAAAGACAAATGGTTGGAGGCAAGGATCGCGGCTCCATGGTCTGGAACGTTGTCCAGTCCTTTGACCCAAGGCCGGAACAGGAGCTTGACGAGAGGACCCAGGAAGATCCTCTTCATGACCCAATAGAACACGCTCGTCCTCTCACGGCCGATGGGTTGGCACTCCCGGCGGCAAGGCAGGGATTCAACAGCAACCCTACTCCAGTGAGAAATCTGCCGAACAGTGACACGATGGAGCCATGACGGAACGCAACCACGCTCCCGCCCCGCTTGCCTTCCACTACCCGGGCCACGGAGAGAATGCCTCCACGGGCGTCGCCATCTGCCATGGCTTCACGGGCAGTCCGCTCAGCGTCCTTCCCTGGGCCGAATTCCTGGCTGAACAGGGCTTCGCGGTTTCCGTCCCGTTGCTCCCGGGCCATGGAACCAGCTGGCGCGACCTTGCCACCACCCGCTGGCAGGACTGGTACCGGACGTTCGAGCAAAGTTATTTGGATCTCGCCGCGCAAACAGAGACATGCTTCGTGGCCGGCTTGTCGATGGGAGGCGCCGTGGCCCTGCGCGTGGCAGCACTCCACCCCGTCCCCGGCCTTGTCCTGGTCAACCCCGGACTGAGCTTCTATGACCGCCGCGTCAAGTACGTGGCTGCCTTGAAGTACGTCATGCCGACCACCTCTCCCATCGAAGAGGAAAATCCAGTAACCACAGTCACCGAGGACGGAGATTATTCAAAGACACCCTTGAAGGCCGTGCATGAATTGAAGAAGCTGTTCGGACAGGCAACACGGGCGCTCCCCCGGGTCCAGGCGCCTGCCTTGGTATTCAAGTCCGTGGTTGACGGTGTCATACCGCCGACTTCGCTGGCTACCATCGCCAAGCACCTTGACCCGGCCAAACTCAAGGTGGTCTCCCTTCCGGGAAGCGGTCATGTGGCGACGCTGGACGTTGACGCGCCAGTGATTTTCGAGGAATCCGCCCGTTTTTTCCGCCGGCATGCCGATGACAGAGTAGCCTCGGAGTCATCATGAAAATGCTTCCCGATTTCTCACCGTTCCGTAGTCCCTGGAGCGGCTCGGGTCCGCGCGTCGGGGTGGTGATGTCCCATGGCTTCACGGGCAGCCCGCACAGCGTCCGGCCCTGGGCGGAGCACCTTGCCGCGTCCGGATTCGCCGTCAGCCTTCCCCTGCTTCCCGGGCATGGGACGACGTGGCAGGACATGGCCACCCGGTCATGGCATGAGTGGCACCAGGCAGTGGACGAGGCATACCTGGAACTGGCCGCGGAGTGCGACTACGTCTTCGCCGCGGGCTTGTCCATGGGCGGGACCTTGGCACTGCGCATCGCGGCCACCCGCCCGGTGGCCGGCACGATCGTGGTTAACCCGGGAATGGTGCTGGATGATCCCCGTGCCTTGGTGGTGGCAGCACTGAAGTACGTAGTCAAGAGCACTCCGGCGATCGCCAACGACATCCTCAAGCCCGATCAGGACGAGGGCGCCTACGCCCGTACACCTGTGGCAGCGGCCCACCAATTGAAGAAGATGTACAAGGACACCGCAGCGCTGCTCCCACGCATTGATGCTCCTGTGCGGGTATTCCGTTCCACGGTTGACAACGTGGTCTCCAACGCGAGCCTGAAATTCCTGCAGGCCAGGGTTCAGGCCCCTGTTGACATCACTTACCTCCACAACAGCCACCACGTTGCCACCCTGGACAACGATGCTCCCGAGATCTTCGCCGGCACTGTGGAGTTCATCCAGAAAACGCTGGCGATGCGAGACGGCAACGGGCCTTCGCTGGAAAAGGACAAAGCCGATGAACAGGCCTGATCCAAACTCCGCCGACCAGAGCGCCAACAATGATGACGACGCGGTGTGGCTCGATCTTGTTGCCAGGCTGGAAGCTACGCAGTCATCCCTCGTCGATGACGAGGACAAAGACGAAAGCACAGGCACCGTGTCGAGTGGGGCCGGAAGGGTCTTCGCGGACTTCGATCCGCTGGGCCTGCAGGTCCCGACTGATCCAGTGGCAGGGAACGCGCCTGCAGAAAAGGAATTGGACGGCAGGACGCCGGGTCCCCGCGACTTTGAGGTGGACGACGACGATGACGGGGCCTTCGTGCCCGAGGACCCGCCGAGCCTGGCGGGAACCGAACCCCTGACGATGCTGGCTTGGCTGGGCGCCGTGGGAGGCCCGCTTGCCCTGCTGTTCACGGCGATGTTCTGGCGGACGGCTCCGCTGGCAGCAGTCATGGGGATCGTTGCCGCCTTTATCGCCTCGGTGGTCTACCTCATCATGCGTCTTCCCCGCGAAAAGAACGAGGACGACGACGGCGCCCGCATCTAGTTACCCCCTCGCGTCAGGCGGCAATGAGTGCCGGGCGCCGGACGTTCAGCTGTGGGCCCTGCCGCTGACGCGTGACAAATCGGCCGCACCTATCATGCCGGCGGCGGGGCCGAGGGCGGCAAGCTCGATGCGCGCCATTGGCCGGAAGCCCCTGCCTGTCAGGTTCCTGGCGAAGGTTTCCCGTGCAGGGTCGGCCAGCAGGTCGCCGGCATCGCACAACCCACCGCCAATGACAAACATTCCCGGGTCCAGCGCGGCCGCCAGGTTGGCCAGCCCGAGTCCCAGCCACTCGCCCTGATCGGCGATCAGTTCCCTGGAAGTGGCGTCCCCCGCGAGGGCAAGGGCCGTAACTGCTGCTCCCGTGATGCTGTCCGCCGTTCCGCCGGCCTTACGCAGAAGCCCGCGGCCTTCGGGCGAGTTGGTTTTTACCAGTTGGCGGGCTTCCCTGCCAAGGGCGTTCCCGGAGGCGTACTGCTCCCAGCATCCCCGGTTTCCGCATTCACAACGGTGGCCTCCGGGAAAGATGATCTGGTGCCCGAACTCACCTGCGACGCCATAGCGGCCGCGTTCCACCCGGCCATCCATGACCATCGCCCCACCGATCCCCGTCCCCAGGGTGATGCAGACGAGCCGGCTTTCACCCTGTCCGGCACCGAACCGCCACTCCGCCCAAGCGGCCGCATCGGCGTCGTTCGTCAACAGGACCGGGCGCCTGAGCAGGTTCTGGAGGCTTTCCCGGAGGGGCTCGTTACGCCAGGCGAGGTGGGGGCTGAACAGCACGGTCCCGCCGTCGAGGTCCATCCATCCGGCCGCACCGATCCCCACGGAAGCGATGCGGTGGTCACGGCCCAACTCGTCAACCAGCTCCACGATGGTGCGCTCTACGGCGCGCGGATCGGAGCCCGGAGTTGACCTGCGTGCCTCGGCGAGGACGCGCCCTTCTGCATCGACGACGCCGGCGGCAACCTTGGTGCCGCCGATGTCGATGCCGATGGCCAGGCCCCTCCGACCCAGATGACTCCTCCGGGCGGCCCACGGGACGTCCCTTAAGGCAGCGGCGGGAGGCCGGAGCCAGGGACGGGAGCTTGACCGGAACTGTGGCATCCCACAATCCTATTCCGCGGCCCCTCGCAGCCCTTCATCGGCTGCGCTTCATGGCATGAAGTTGCTCCAAATGGGGCCTTCTCCGTAAAGTTACTCGCCAGTAGGTGAAATCGGACACACCTCCGCGAGTGGGCATACTAGAGTGGAAAGCGCCCCCTCGTGGCCCGTGGATATCAAAGGAGCTACCGTGCGTGAAATCAGTGTTCCTCCCCTCGTCAAAGTCGCCCCTGAAACCAACATCACGGACTTCGTCGTCCGGGAAGCCGCAAAGGCATCCAACCCGGCGCTCTTTTCCAAGCTGGACGGCAGCGGGCAATGGCAGGACATCCGCGCCACGGACTTCCTCGCCGACGTCAAGTCCCTCGCAAAAGGCCTCATGGCAAGCGGCGTTGGTGCCGGTGACCGTGTGGGCATCATGTCAAGGACGCGTTATGAGTGGTCCCTGGTGGACTTCGCCATCTGGTTCGCCGGAGCCGTTTCGGTCCCGATCTATGAAACATCCTCCCCCTCTCAGGTGGCTTGGAACCTTGGCGACTCCGGTGCCGTCGCGGCGTTCGGCGAGGCCGCCCACCACGAGGACATCATCCGCCAGGCGGTTGCGGCGGAGGACATCAGCGCAGTAGCGCATGTTTGGCAGCTCGAAGGCGGCGGCCTGGACGCCCTGCGCACCGCAGGAACCGGCGTCAGCGACGACGAACTCGAGGCCCGCCGCTCGGCGGCCGGCCTCACCGACCTCGCAACCATCATTTACACCTCCGGCACCACCGGCCGGCCCAAAGGCTGTGAACTGACGCACGGAAACTTCGTGGAGCTTTCCGAGAACGCCAGGGCCTCACTCGGCGAAATCATCAACGAGGATGCCAAGACCATCATGTTCCTGCCTTTGGCCCACGTTTTTGCGCGGTTCATCTCCGTGCTCGCCGTGGCCGGAGGCGTCAAGGTGGCGCACACGCCGGACATCAAGAACCTCCTGGGCGACCTCCAGAGTTTCCAGCCCACCTTCATCCTGGCCGTGCCCCGCGTCTTCGAAAAGGTCTACAACTCCGCGCTGACCAAGGCTGAGGATGGCGGAAAGGGAGCCATCTTCCACCGCGCTGTGGATACGGCCATCGAATATTCCAAGGCACGCCAGTCCGGCTCCCTGGGCCTTGGCTTGAAGATCAAGCACACCATTTTCGACAAACTCGTCTATGGGAAGCTCAGGGCCGCCATGGGTGGCCAGGTGGCCCACGCCGTTTCGGGCGGAGGGCCTCTGGGCGAACGCCTGGGCCACTTCTTCCAAGGCATCGGCCTGCAGATCCTTGAGGGTTACGGCCTCACGGAGACCACGGCACCTATCTCGGTGAACACGCCCTCGATGATCAAGATCGGCACGGTAGGGGCGCCCCTTCCGGGCAACGCCGTAAAGATTGCCGACGACGGCGAAATCCTCGCCAAGGGCGTCTGCGTCATGCGGGGTTACTACAAGCGGGAAGACCTGATGGCCGAGACCTTCACTGACGGTTGGTTCCGCACCGGGGACATCGGAGAACTGGACAGCAACGGTTTCCTCAAAATCACCGGCCGGAAGAAGGAAATCATCGTCACCGCCGGTGGCAAGAATGTGGTTCCCGCGCTGCTGGAGGACCAGATCCGAGCCGACGCACTCGTATCCCAGGTGCTGGTGGTGGGCGACAACCGCCCGTTCATCGGCGCGCTGGTGACCCTGGACGAAGAAGCCTTGCCGGGTTGGCTGGAGCGGCACGGGTTGCCGGGCTCCACAACACTGGAAGAGGCAACGGAAAACGCGGCGGTGAAGGCCGCGGTCCAGGAGCTCATCAACAAGGCGAACCAGTCCGTTTCCCAAGCCGAGGCCATCAAGTCTTTCCGGATTGTCTCGTCGGACTTCACGGAGGCCTCCGGCCACCTGACCCCATCACTGAAGGTCAAGCGCGCCCAGGTGATGAAGGACTTCGATACGGTCATCGAGGAAATGTACTCAGCACCCCGCCCCTCGTAGGCTCCAATGAAAAGAACCCCGCCGGGAATCCTCCCGGCGGGGTTCTTTCGCTTTCGCGGCTAGCCGACCACCAGCAGGAGGTCTCCGCCCTGGACCTGCTCCACTGCGGAGATCGCCAGGCGGGAAACAGTACCCGCAACAGGGGTAGTGATGGAGGCTTCCATCTTCATGGCCTCGATCGTGGCAACGGTGTCGCCTGCCTTGACTTCGTCCCCTACCTTGACGGTTACAGTGACAGCGCCGGCAAACGGTGCGGCAACCTGCCCCGGCTGGGCAGGGTCTGCCTTCTCTGCGGCCTTGACGTTGCTGACCACGGAGCGGTCGCGGACAACGACAGGGCGGGACTGGCCGTTCAGCGTACACATGACCGTACGCATGCCTTTCTCGTCCGGGTCCGAGACGGCTTCGAGCTGGGCGATCAGGCGAACACCCTTCTCAAGCTCGATGACGTGTTCGGCACCCCGCTGGAGTCCGTACAGGTAATCGCGGGTGTCGAGCACGGAGATGTTGCCGTAAGTGTCAACGCTCTTCTGATAGTCCTTGGTGGGACCAGCAAACAGAAGCCGGTTCAGCGTCTGCTGGCGCGTCTTCGAGTCGGACTTGAGGGCAGCACTGTCTTCGGCGCTGATCTCAACGTCGCGCACCTTGACGCTCCTGCCCTGGAGGGCCTTGGTGCGGAAGGGCTCAGGCCAGCCTCCGGGAGGATCACCGAGCTCGCCTGACAGGAAACCGATTACGGAATCCGGGATGTCGTAGTTTTGCGGGTTCTCGTTGAAGTCCGCAGGATCTGCGTTCAGGCCCACCAGGTGGAGGGCGAGGTCACCAACGACCTTCGAAGACGGGGTCACCTTGACCAAGTGGCCGAGGATGCGGTCCGCAGCCGTGTACATGTCCTCAATGGCTTCGAACTGCTCGCCGAGGCCCAGTGCGATCGCCTGCTGCCGCAGGTTGGACAACTGGCCACCCGGGATCTCGTGCTGGTAGACCCGGCCTGTGGGACCGGGCAGTCCGGACTCGAACGGCGCATAGACGCGGCGGACAGCCTCCCAGTAGGGTTCGAGCGCCCCGACGTTCTGCAAGCTGAGGCCGGTGTCCCGCGGCGTGTTCGCGAGTGCGGCCACCAGTGCAGAGGCTGCGGGCTGGCTGGTGGTCCCGGCCAGGGATGCTGCGGCGACGTCTACGGCATCGACGCCGGCATCCACAGCTGCGAGCAGCGTCGCGAGCTGGCCACCGGCAGTGTCGTGCGTGTGCAGGTGCACGGGAAGATCGAACCGCTCGCGGAGTGCGGAGACCAGCTTTGCCGCGGCTGCGGGACGCAACAGGCCCGCCATGTCCTTGATCGCAAGGATGTGGGCGCCGGCGTCCACGATCTTCTGGGCAAGGTCCAGGTAGTAGTCGAGGGTGTAGAGCTTCTCTTCAGGGTCCAGGAGGTTGCCCGTGTAGCAGAGTGCAACCTCAGCCACCGCAGTTCCCGTCGCCCGGACGGCCCGAATGGCAGGTGCCATCTGGTTCACGTCGTTGAGGGCGTCGAAAATACGGAAGATGTCGATACCGGTGGCGGCGGCCTCGTTGACGAAGGCTTCGGTCACCTCTTCCGGGTACGGCGTGTACCCCACGGTGTTGCGGCCGCGGAGGAGCATCTGGATACAGGTATTGGGCAGGGCCTGGCGCAAAGCAGCCAAACGGTCCCAAGGGTCCTCGCCCAGGAAGCGAAGCGCGACGTCGTAAGTAGCACCGCCCCAGGCTTCAACGGACAGCAACTCGGGCATCAAAGCCGTCACCGCCGGACCGGCCGCGACGAGGTCGCGGGTGCGGACGCGCGTGGCCAGGAGGGACTGGTGGGCATCACGGAACGTGGTGTCCGTGACGGCAACGGCGTTCTGCTCACGAAGTGCCTTGGCAAATCCTTCCGGCCCAAGTTCCAGCAGACGTTGGCGCGAACCCGACGATGGCACGGGACCGTCGATCACGGGAAGCTTACTGGCGGGATCCGAATGGACCGTCAGTTCGCCGTTGGGCTTGTTCACCGTAACGTCGGCGAGCCACGTCAGGAGCTTGGTGCCACGGTCGGCCGAGATGTGCGACTTCAGCAGCTCGGGACGCTTGTCGATGAAGTCCGTGGCAACATTGCCCGCGTTGAAGTCGGGGTCGGCCAAGACGGCCTGCAGGAACGGGATGTTGGTGGATACACCGCGGATACGGAATTCTGCCAGGCCACGGCGTGCACGGGCAACGGCCGCCGGATAGTCCCGCCCGCGGCATGTCAGCTTCACCAGCATGGAGTCGAAGTGGGGGCTGATCTCGGCACCCGAGTAGACCGTACCGCCGTCGAGCCGGACGCCTGCGCCACCCGCCGAACGGTAACCGGTGATCTTTCCGACGTCGGGACGGAAGCCATTGGCGGGGTCCTCGGTGGTGATGCGGCACTGGAGCGCCGCACCCTTGATGGCAACGGATTCCTGGCTGAGTCCGAGATCCGCGAGGGTCTCTCCCGAGGCAATCCGCATCTGGGCCTGGACCAGGTCAACGTCCGTGATTTCCTCGGTCACCGTGTGCTCAACCTGGATGCGGGGGTTCATTTCAATGAAGACGTGCTGGCCGGCCCTGGCACCTTCGGTGTCCACGAGGAACTCAACAGTTCCGGCATTGACGTAGTTCAGTGCCTTCGCAAAAGCGACGGCGTCACGGTAGAGGGCCTGGCGGATGTTCTCGTCCAGGTTCGGGGCCGGAGCGATCTCCACCACTTTCTGGTGGCGGCGTTGGAGCGAACAGTCGCGCTCAAAGAGGTGCATGACGTTGCCCTCGGCATCCGCAAGAATCTGCACTTCGATGTGGCGCGGACGCAGGACGGCCTGCTCCAGGAACATCGTTGGGTCACCGAAAGCCGCGTCCGCTTCACGCATGGCGGACTGCAGTGCCTCCGGCAAGGCTTCCCGGGTTTCGACCCGGCGCATGCCGCGACCGCCACCCCCGGCCACAGCCTTGGCAAAAATAGGGAAACCGATCTCATCCGCTGCGGCAATAAGTTCGTCCAGGTCCTTGGAGGGCTTGCTGGACTTCAGGACGGGAACACCGGCCTTGCGCGCCGCTTCCAAGGCAGCAACCTTGTTTCCGGCCAGTTCCAGGACTTCGGCGGGAGGACCGACGAACGTGATGCCCGCGGCCTTGGCCGCACGGGCGAGGTCCGGGTTCTCGGACAGGAAACCGTAACCGGGGTAGATGGCGTCAGCGCCGGCTTCCTTGGCGACGCGGACAACCTCCTCCACGTCAAGGTACGCGCGGACAGGGTGGCCCACCTCGCCGATCAGGTAGGCCTCGTCGGCTTTCTGCCGGTGGATCGAGTTACGGTCCTCATGCGGAAAGACGGCTACGGTCTTGGCGCCCAGTTCATAACCAGCGCGAAACGCCCTGATCGCGATTTCTCCGCGATTGGCCACCAGAATTTTCGAAAACATACTTCTCCTGCATCATTGCGGGTGGATCGGTCGGTGGTCACAGTGTGAAGTGCCACCAGCATCAAACACAAATCTTTGTGGCAACCATCACAATGGAATCGTCATCTGCAGTGTATATAGGCACGCGCCTACGCACAGCATGCTATTGCCCCGCCATTCCCCAAGGGAACGGGCGCGTAGAAAGCAGGAAACCGAGGCCATGCAACATATGATGTTCAGGGGGCTTCGGCAAGCCCCGGCTCCGGGACGATCGGAGCAGAAAACAGCGCGATACGGCAACCGGCGTTAGGTTTTGGGTTTTCAAGTGCAAGTAGTCAGCATCAGCAGCCTCAAAGGCGGCGTGGGAAAGACATCCGTAACCACCGGCCTCGCCTCAGCGGCCCTCGCAGCCGGAATTCCTACGCTGGTGGTGGACCTCGATCCGCACGCTGATGCCACCACCGCACTGGGCGTCCAGCCCAACGGCAAACTCGATATCGGCCGCATGCTGAAAAGCCCACGCAAGGCAAGGCTTCCCGAGAACGTCTCAAGCAGCAGCTGGGTCTCCAACGGTTCCAGCGACGGCACCTTGGACGTAGCGGTGGGATCGGCCTTGACCGGAATCTACGACCGCCCGGACCTTGGACGCCGCGATCTTCGCAGGCTGTCTGCCGTCCTGTCGGGTACCAGCAACTACGAGCTCATCCTGGTGGACTGCCCTCCCTCCCTCAATGGGCTGACCCGCATGGCCTGGAGCGCCAGCGACCGCGTGGTCCTTGTGGCTGAGCCCGGTCTGTTTTCTGTGGCCGGAACGGAGCGCACAATGCGCGCAATCCAGCTGTTCCGCCAGGAATTCGCGCCCAACCTGGCTCCTGCCGGGATCGTGGCAAACCGCGTGCGGACGGGTTCTTCCGAACACACGTTCCGGCTGGCGGAGATGGAGTCCATGTTCGGCGACCTCCTGCTGAGCCCGCACATCCCCGAACAAGCCAACTGGCAGCAAATCCAGGGTGCAGCACATTCCGTCCACCACTGGCCGGGCGATTCAGCCAAGAACTCCGCAAAGTTGTTCGACGAGTTGCTCCAGAGCCTCCTCAACGGCCAGGGTTCCCTGCGTGACCGAAGGCAGCGGTAGCACCTGACCAGTTGACAGGCGGTCCCGCTGCGGAAGAAGAATTCAGTTGGGCACAAAGAAGCCGCTTTCCTCAACGGAGGAAAGCGGCTCTACTCTCGGGGTCCGTCCGGGCGTTCGGGTGGACACCCTAACTGATACGGCGGGCCACCCTGCGCTTGCTCAACTCGTCGTCGGGAAACGACTGCTCGGCAGCGTGCTCACTGGGCAACGCGGCGAGGCTTCCTTCGACCTCCCGCCAGACACGCCCAACAGCAATTCCAAAAACTCCTTGGCCTCCCTGGACGAGGTCAATGACTTCGTCGGCCGACGTGCATTCATACACACTGGCACCGTCGCTCATGAGGGTGATCTGAGCAAGATCCTCTACACCACGTTCGCGAAGATGCTCAACGGCGGTCCGGATCTGCTGCAGGGAAACGCCCGTATCCAGGAGCCGCTTGACGACTTTGAGGACCAGGATGTCACGGAAACCGTACAGCCGCTGGGAACCGGAACCTGCGGCTCCGCGAACGGCAGGTTCAACCAAGCCGGTGCGGGCCCAGTAGTCCAGTTGGCGGTAGGTAATGCCGGCAGCCTTGCATGCGGTGGGACCGCGGTAACCGGCGTCCTCGTCCAGCACGGGAAGGTCTTCTGTGAAGAGCAACCCTTGGGCGCCGGACGCGGGCGCAGCAATACCGGTCGAGGCCTGCTTCAGCTCGCCTGCTTCGCCTTTCGGACTCACGTGACCTCCTTGTTGTCAGTTCCCTTGGGGACGGTGCATAACACTGGACACAACGATGAAAATCAGTCGTGTAATTCCCACAAGTCCGCACTTTCCAGTGTGACTTGCGCCGGCAGTGTATGCAACGGGAACTTGATACTTCGACGTTAGGCCGGTAAGCGCCCGAGGTCAAAGACGTTGGGTCCGAAAAATGGTCGTGTCGAAAGTTTCACCCTCGACTTTAGGCTTAGGGTGGTTCAGCCTTCGAAATCTTCAGGCTCGACGTCGTCCAGGAACTCGCGGAAGCGGCGCATCTCGCGCTCCTCGTCCACGCTCGGGGCAGCCTCGGCGTCCTCCCCCTCATCATGTTCCGTAATCCGGACGCCGGCTTCCTCCATCACGGCATCGGCGCACCAGATCCGGCATTTTGCCCTTAGCGCCAAAGCCAGCGCATCCGACGCCCGCGAACTCACCACGGTACCGTCGTCGAACTGGAGTTGACCGTAGAAGATGTTGTCTTCCACGGCCACGATGTTGACGCTGATGATCGCGTGGCCCAACGCCTCCACAACATCCACAAGGAGATCGTGCGTCATGGGGCGCGGCGGAACCACTCCCTGCTGTGCAAGCGCGATGGCGCTGGCCTCGGGCGTGCCGATCCAAATGGGTACGTGCCGCTCGCCCTTGATCTCCCGGAGGAGCACCAGTGGCTGGTTGGACGGCAGCTCGATGCGGACACCAACAATTTCAACTTCGATCATCAGCTGTCCATCCGTGAGATGCGGTCGTGGACGAGCGCCCTGTGCAGGGTCAGGCAGAGGTCGCTGATTTCGCGCGCGGCCTCGGCGGCACGAGCCTGGGAGGCCGCGTCCTTGCGCGAGGTCAACGGCGCGACGGCGCGTTCCACCAGCCCGAACTCACGATCGGCTGCCGCTTGGAACGGCCGGAGGTGACGCGGCTCCAAGCCGTGAACCTCCAACTGGACACATGCACGCGCCACCTGCAGTGCGTGTTCGTCGAACTTGCCCCCAACATGGCCGATCAGCCCGAAACTCAACAGGGACTCAAGAAGGGGAACACTGGCACCCGACTCCGCGCGGAGCTGCTCTTCGGTAAGGGTACGGGCGCGCCCATGGATCTCCGCGGCCATCTCCGCCGTTACCGCCCTGGGCGAGACCGTAACTCCAGGAGGCAGGTTGTCGGGGCGTTCACCGCGGTCGATCGCATCGAGGTAGTCCTTGATGACTTTGAGCGGCAGGTATTGGTCCCGCTGGAGGGCAAGGACAAAGCGGAGGCGCTCCACGTCGCCGTCCGCATACTGCCTGTAACCGGCTGGAGTCCGCTTGGGGTTGATCAACCCCTTTTCCTCAAGGAAACGAATCTTGGACGCAGTCATTCCAGGGAAATCGTCGCTCAGCTGAGCCAGGACTTCCCCAATGTTAAGGACCTGCGGTCCGCGACGTTCCGGCTGGGCCATTGCCACAGGCAGGTTCCCCCGGGATCAGACTTGGCCCGCCGGGCGGCCAGGGCTCAGGTAATAGGTCAGCCGGAACTTGCCGATTTGGACCTCGTTGCCGCTCTTGAGCTGCACGCGGTCCACTCGGTCGTGGTTGACGTAGGTGCCGTTGAGGCTACCCATGTCCACCAGTTCAAAGCCGGCGGGTGTGCGGTGGAATTCGACATGCTTCCGGGAAACCGTGACGTCGTCCAGGAAGATGTCAGCGTCCGGGTGCCGACCTGCCGTGGTCGTGTCCGCGTCCAGCAGGAAGCGGGCGCCGGCGTTGGGGCCGCTGTGCGCGATGAGCAGAGCAGAGTCCGGGGGCAAGGCGTCCACGGAGGCGCGTTCTTCCGGCGCCAGCTTGGGTGCGATGCTCGGCTCATCCCAGGTTGGCGTGATGCTGATCGAGGTGGTCTCCGACGTGGGCTGTTCCTCCGCGCCGTTCCCGACATTGGCTTGGTTCTTGTCGCCGCCAACCATGGAAATTCCTCCTCATCCGCCGGCAGTCCACAACGTGCCGGCAACATCCACCTCCCGGTACCGCCGGGCAAATCGGTTCCCGGCCCGCCCTCCCGGGTTTCCCGTAACGGGAAATACGGCCGGGCGGGCCAGATGACTTTAGCCTACCTGTTGTTCGTACTCCGATGCACTGAGCAGGGAGTCTACTGCGTCAGCTTCAGCTGGTTTTACTTCAAAAAGCCAGCCTTCACCGTAAGGATCAGAGTTAATGAGGGCCGGGTCCGAGTCCAGGGAGTCATTCCGGCTAACCACTTCACCGGAAATTGGTGCGTAGATGTCGCTGACACTCTTGGTCGATTCGACTTCGCCGACCACGTCATTGCCGGTTATTTTGGTTCCCGGTTCCGGCATCTGGGCGTAAACGACGTCACCGAGGGCGTCCTGGGCGAAATCCGTGATGCCAACACGCACCACTCCATCGGCATCCGGTGCCGAAACCCATTCGTGTTCTGCAGTGTAGGAAAGATCGGCTGGAATGTTGCTCATGGGTCGCCTTTCATCGGGACGGTTATTGACCTCGACGGCGGCCCGGGCGTCCGGCCACCGGTGAAAGTATAGGCATAAGTGCCGCGACGCCAGCAGGTCCTGCGGTGTTTCATTCGGAACTGAAACGCACTCCCCCGCAACCGGGCAGCGTCAGCTGACCGTGACCGCCTGCGCTTCGCTTTCGACGTCGGAAGTCGCACCGGTGCGGGATGCGTTGCTGCGCTTTGCAGCCCATGCGGCGGTGACCATGACCGCCAAGGCCGCCACCGTAATTCCCGCTCCAGCCCACACCGGAGAGGTGTACCCGAGTCCCGCAGTGATGGTTACGCCACCGAGCCAGGCTCCGAGGGCATTACCGAGATTGAACGCGCCGATATTCGCGCCCGAAGCCAAGGTCGGAGCTGTTGCGGCGAAGTGCATGACACGCATCTGCAGGCCTGGGACGGTGGCGAAGCCGAAGCCCCCCATCAGGGCGAGCGAGACGAGCGTGGCGATGCCGTTGGATGCCGTTAGTGCGAAGAAGACCAGGACCAGGACCAGGCCACCGAGTATCACGATCAAGGATTTATCGAGGGCCTTGTCAGCGGCCTTGCCGCCCAGGAAGTTGCCGACGAACAATCCGCCGCCGAAAAGCACGAGGAGCCAAGGAACAGCGCCCGCTGCAAATCCGGAAACTTCGGTCAACGTGAAGGCAATGTAGGTGAACGCGCCAAACATCCCGCCGAACCCCAGGATGGTGACCACAATGGAGAGCCACACTTGGCCGTTCCGGAAAGCACCAAGTTCACTGCGGAGGCTTTTCACGTTATCCGCACCCTGCTTCGGAACCATCAGGGCAATGCCGATGAGCGCCAGGGCACCGATCGCGGTGATGGCCCAGAACGTGGAGCGCCAGCCCAAGTGCTGGCCAAGCAGGGTGCCAAAGGGTACCCCCAGCACGTTGGCCGCCGTGAGCCCGGTGAACATAATGGCGATGGCGCTTGCCTTTTTGTGTGCGGGAACCAGGCCCGCGGCCACCACTGAGCCGATACCGAAGAAGGCTCCATGGCACAGTGCTGCGACGATGCGCCCAATAAGCATCATCGTGTAGCCGTCGGCCACGGCAGAGAGGAAGTTGCCTGCAATGAACAGAACCAGCAGGCCCATGAGGACCGGCTTCCGGGGCAGGCGGGTGACAGCGGCCGTGACGAGTAGCGCGCCGACCGTGACACTCAGGGCGTAGCCGGAGATGAACCAACCGGCAGACGCTTCGCTGACCCTGAAGTCTGTTGCAACTTCGGGCAAGAGGCCCATGATGACGAACTCGGTCAATCCGATGCCGAAGCCGCCGAGGGCAAGGGCTATCAACCCTGCGGGCATGTGGAACTCCTTCAATGGGGCGGTTTCCCGGGAAAGTGGAAGGGCGCCGTCGGGAACCGTAGAATAATAGTTGCAGACGCTGTATATATAGTTGCACACGCTAGATAATTGCGCAAGCAACTACTTTGCTCGTCTTCGACCAGACTCAATCCAGGCAGGAGCACAAAAACATGGGCATCAAGGATGACGCCGTAGAAGTCCGGGCACAGGGATGGCGTACCCTTGCCGCCCTGCACGGGAGCATCGAAGCGGAACTCGAGAAGGCACTTCAGGCCTCGAGTGAGCTATCCGTCGTGGAGTACACGGTGCTCGATGCCTTGAGCCGGCAGGACGGCTGGCACATGCGCATGCAGCAGCTGGCACGGGCCACGGCTCTCTCAAGCAGCGCCACCACCAGGCTTGTCAACCGACTGGAGGACCGCGGCCTGCTCACGAGGATTCTCTGCGCAGACGACCGCCGCGGCATCTATACGGAATTGACCCAGGCGGGTCAGAAGTTGCTCGTGGACGCCAAGCCGGTCCACGACGACACGCTCGAATCGGCTTTATCGGCGGCAGGCCAGGTCCCTGAGCTTGAACCGTTGGTCAAAGCACTGGGGGCACTGCAGCAGGCCTGAACCGAAGCCGCGCAGAAGTCACGCGGCGGTTGGACCCGCGGTACAACGACCAAAGGCCGGAATCACGTGTTTCCACGTGATTCCGGCCTTTTTGGTCGGGCTGACAGGATTTGAACCTGCGACCCCTTGACCCCCAGTCAAGTGCGCTACCAAGCTGCGCTACAGCCCGCTGGTTCCACCGTTCTCCGCCCAGGTTGTCCTCCGAAGATTCCCACCTAAGCAGTCCGGCCGAACCACCTCCAAAAGCTTACACGAAGTTGGAGGGTGCTTATGCCATCAGAGCCAAAGTCGGCTGTGATGCCCGTCTCATTTACTTCTTCTTGCCCCGCTTTTCGCGCACGCGCATGCTGACCTCGATGGGAGTGCCCTCGAAGCCAAACGTCTCGCGAAGGCGGCGCGTGATGAAGCGGCGGTATCCGGGATCCAGGAACCCGGTAGTGAACAGCACGAACTTCGGCGGACGGCTGGACGCCTGCGTGCCGAACAGAATACGGGGCTGCTTGCCGCCACGGACCGGGTGCGGGTGTGCAGCAACGAGTTCGCCAAGGAAGGCATTGAGGCGCCCCGTGGGAATACGCCGGTCCCAACTCTCCAAGGCCTTGTCCAGGGCAGGCACCAGACGGTCCTTGTGCCAGCCGGTCTTGGCCGAAATGTTGACCCTCGGCGCCCATTCGACGTGTGCGAGGTCCTGCTCGATTTCACGCTCGAGGTAGCGACGGCGCTCATCATCAAGCAAGTCCCACTTGTTGAAGGCAAGCACCAGCGCGCGGCCGGATTCGATGGCCAACTGAAGGATGCGGACATCCTGCTCGCTGAGCACCTCATCGACGGCAAGGAGCACGACGGCGACCTCCGCCTTTTCGAGGGCGGCCTGCGTCCGGAGGGAAGCATAGAAGTCTGCACCCTGGGCCATGTGCTGGCGGCGGCGGATACCAGCCGTGTCAACGAAGCGCCACGTCCTGTCCCCCAGTTCGATGAACTCGTCCACGGGGTCGCGGGTGGTTCCAGCCAGCGGGTCCACGACCACTCGCTCGGAACCTGCCAGTTTGTTCAGGAGGGAGGACTTGCCAACGTTCGGACGCCCGATCAGCGCGATACGGCGAGGGCCGCCTGAGCGGTCAACGCCCTCCACCTGGGAGAACTCCGGAAGCGTTTCGATGACGTGGTCCAGGAGGTCAGCCACACCGCGGCCATGCAAGGCCGAAACGGGATAGGGCTGGCCGAAACCGAGGCCCCACAATGCAGCGGAATCGGCTTCCTGCGCAAAATCGTCAACCTTGTTGGCCACCATGATGACAGGCTTCTTGCTCTTGCGGAGCATCTTCATGACGCCCTCGTCCGTGGCGGTAGCGCCCACGGCCGAGTCGACGACGAACAGGACCGCGTCAGCGAGTTCAACGGCCATCTCGGCCTGGTCGGCCACACGGGCATGGATGCCCTTGGCGTCGTGCTCCCACCCACCGGTATCCACCAGGGTGAAGTTCTTGCCGTTCCAACGCGCGGAGTACATGACACGGTCGCGGGTCACACCTGGGGTGTCCTCCACAACCGCCTCACGGCGGCCCAGGATGCGGTTGACCAAGGTTGACTTGCCCACGTTGGGCCGTCCGATGATGGCCAGGACCGGATCAAGCTTCAGCGGACCTTCGTCGCCTTCGTCTTCGTAGTCGCCGCTGAGCAGGGCGGCGTCGTCCTCGTCCAGTTCGTAATCGTCCAGTCCGGCGCGGAGGGTGGCGGCGCGGAGCTCCGCTTCCTCATCGTCCAGGGCAGCCAGGTTTTCGGCCACCTGGTCGGTGCCGCTGGGCGTGTATTCGTCGTCGCCGGCGCCGTGGTGGCCGGATTTTTGAGTCGTATCGCTCATTGCACTTTTCCTTAGTGGTGGTCTGCCGGAACTCCGGCTGCTGCTGTGTTGCTGTGCTGCTGGGAAGGACCGGACGGAGGCCCTGAAGGCAGGGGTTGTCCCGTGTCCAGGACAGCTCGCCTAACGTGCGCTGCCAGGGCATCCCTGATGGTTGCTGCGGCCCTGTCCATTGAAGCACGCCCTGCCTCGCCCTTCCGGCGCTGCACCGTAAGTGGTTCGCCGAAGCTGACATACAGTTTCCTGCGCATGCTTGGGATGTGGTCCCTGTGCTCATGTCCGAGCCGGGTCCCCAGGATGGCTACCGGAATAACAGTGGCACCGGAGTTGATGGCCAGCCAGGCAACCCCGTTGCTGATGCTTTCCGCTGAGCCGCTCCCCCGCGTCCCCTCCGGCAGGATGCCCACGCACCTGCCGGCGTCTAGAATCTGCTTCGCAAGGTGGAGGGCGGAACGGTCGCCGGTCCGGTCAACCGCAATCTGGCCTGATGCCTTCAAAACCCTGCCCAGGAAACCCTTGAACATTTCTTTCTTGACAAGGATGTGCATTGGGCGGGGTGAGGCACCAAACATCACGGGGCCATCCAGGAAGCTGATGTGGTTTGCCGCGAAGATCACCGGACCAGCCACCGGAACGTTGCTTCTGCCCGAAACCACGGTCCGGTACAGGACATGGTCAAGGACCCAGCCGACGGGACGGCTCCACAGTCGGCTGCCTGCCGAGGGCATCTTGGAATCAGTCGCCATAGATGACCTTGCTGACGATCGCCAAGGCAGTATCCACCGTTTCCTCGAAGTCGAGATCGGAGGAATCCAGCGTCACCACGCCGTCGGCCGCCTGGGTGAAGTTGACTACGGTTGAGTCCTTGGCGTCCCGTTGGATGACCTGGGCGGCAAGCTGCTCCCTGGTTTGCGTTCCGCCCAGCTGGATACCACGACGGCGAAGCCTGGCTTCCTCACTGGCGGTCAGGAGCATTCGCACTTCTGCGCCCGGCGCAACGACGGTGGTGATGTCCCGGCCCTCAACCACCATGCGGTGGTGGTGCTGCTCGATGAGCTGGCGCTGGCGGCGGATCAGCTCCGTGCGCGCTCCAAGGGTGGTGGCAACGGCGCTCACGGAGGAGGAGATACGAGGTTCCCTGATCTCTTCGGTGATGTCGGTGCCGTCGACTGCCACGTACTCGATTGCGGCACTGGTACTGATCTCCAACGGCATGGTCTTGGAAGCCTGCTCCACCGCGCCGCCGTCCTGCAGGTCCACCCCGGTCTTGAGGCAATACCAGGTCAACGCACGGTACATCGCGCCGGTATCGAGGTACGCCAGTTTCAATCGACGGGCCACTTCCTTGCTCACGCTTGATTTGCCGGAGCCTGATGGACCGTCGATGGCAATCACCAGCGGCTTGCCGGGCCGGGCCACTGTCTCGGGGCCAAAGAATTCACGCGTCATTACTGCAGTACCCGCCATCCACGGTCAGTCAGTGCTTCTACCAGGAGATCGTGCTTGCTGGGCAGGACGGAAAGCTCCACCATGCCCACATTCTGTCCTGAGGAGTGATCCAGCCGGAGGTCCTCAAGGTTCACGCCGATCTCACCGATCTCGGTCAACAGGTGCGCAATCTGCCCGGGCCGGTCGTCGACCAGGATGGTGAGCCACGAATACGCCTGCGGAGGTCCGCCATGCTTCCCCGGAATACGGGCTTGGCCGGCATTGCCCTCGCTGATGAGCTGGGCCAGGTCAAGCCGTGCACCCGGAGCATTCGGCGCCTCGAGGGTACCTATCAAACGGTTGAGGTCCTCACGGACACCATGGAGGATCGAGAC
This sequence comes from Paenarthrobacter sp. NPDC089675, assembly GCF_044749185.1. Taxonomy (NCBI): domain Bacteria; kingdom Bacillati; phylum Actinomycetota; class Actinomycetes; order Micrococcales; family Micrococcaceae; genus Paenarthrobacter; species Paenarthrobacter sp. NPDC089675. The sequence goes on from NZ_JBIVHM010000002.1 coordinate 748,601, forward strand.
CACTTTTTCTGCGTTGCCACCGAGGATCTGGACCCACAATGTGGGGTCGCTGGCGGCAATGCGGGTGGTATCGCGCAGGCCGTTGCCCGCGAGCGATAACGCATGCAGCGGGGTGCCCTGGAGGCGGCTCGCCAGCAGGGAGGACATAATCTGCGGCAGGTGGGAGACCAGCGCCACGGCTTCATCATGTTCGTCCGCGGTGAACTGTGAAACGATCGCCCCCAGGTCCCCGGCCAGGGAACGTGCCGTTTGAATTGCCTCTCCCCCGGTTTCATCCGAGGGGCAGATGACCCATGGCATGGAGGTGAAGAGCTCGCCACGTGCTGCCACGGGGCCCGACTTCTCCCGGCCGGCCATGGGATGCGTGCCGACGTACCGGGTCAGGTCAACACCGCGTTCGCGAAGGTCGGCCTGGATAGCCGCCTTCACGCTGGCGATGTCCACCACCACTGCATCCGGATAGTCCGCCAAGGCCTTCTCAACAACGTCCGCCGTAACGTCCGGAGGAGCAGCGACAACCACCAATTGCGGTTGTTCCTGCAGTTCACTCAAAGGACGGCCGGCGCCGATGTCGACAGCCACGGCCTGGTTGGTGGGCGAGGTGTCGAACAGGAACACCGGAACACCCCGCCCGCGCAGGCCGAGGCCAATGCTGGCACCGAGCAAGCCCGTACCAAGAACCACGACGGGGCCGTCGAGATGACCCTTGCCGTGCGTGCGGAATGCCGACATGCCCTAGAGCCCCACCGCTGCCATGAGGTGGCCGATTTCCTGCTTGCCGAGGTTCCGGATGCTGCCCTGGCGCTGGTCGCCGAGGCCGATCGGGCCAACCTTGACACGCACGAGCCGCTGGACCGGGAAGCCCACGGCGTCGAACATGCGACGGACAATGCGGTTCTTGCCCGAGTGCAGGACTACCTCGATGAGGACGTGGCCGGGGGTTGAATCGACCAGCCGGAAAGAGTCCACCGCGGCCACACCGTCTTCAAGCTCGACGCCGGACTTCAACTGGGCGCCGACACCCTGAGGGAACGGCCCACGGACCTGGACCAGGTACGTCTTGGGTACCTCATAGGACGGGTGAGTCAAGCGGTTGGCGAGTTCGCCGTCGTTGGTCAGCAGCAGCAGCCCCTCGGTGGCGACGTCAAGGCGGCCGACATGGAAGAGGCGTTCTCCGCGGTTCTTGTTGGTCTTGAGGTAATCGCTGATGCAAGGGCGGCCTTCGGGATCCTCCATGGTGGACACCACGCCCTTGGGCTTGTTGAAGACCATGTAGACGAGGGTTTCGTCGAGCTGGATCCGGATGCCGTCCACATGGATCACCGCGGTCTTCGGGTCCACACGCATGCCGAGCTCGGTGGTGATCTGGCCGTCGACCTCCACCCGGCCTTCAAGGATCATCTCCTCACAGACACGGCGGGAAGCCACGCCTGCCTGGGCCATGACCTTCTGCAGGCGTACGCCATCCGCGTCATGAAGTTCAGACTGGGGTACGTCCTGGCGGGGTCCGCGGTTGCGTCCGGGCTTACGGATTGGTCCGAGGTTCTGGCCGAAACGCTCGCTGCCAAACGCCTTTGAACCATACTGCTTGGCGTTGCCGGGCTTTGGCTTGGGCTTCAGCGCGCCGGGCGTACCAGGCGCCTTGCCGTAGCCGGGCTTGTTGGAGCCGGGCTTGCGGAAAGGCTTGGCCGGCTGCGCTGTCCGACGCCGTTCGGAACCGCCGGAAGCAGTGGCAGCATCCGGATCGAAGGGGCGTTCCTCGCGCGGCTTTGAAGCCCTGAACGGGCGGCCCTCGCCTTGGTTGTAAGCGCGCTTTCCGGCGCCGCTGCCCCCGCTGCGGCCCGTGAATCCGGCGCCGCCCGAGCGGCCCGCGCCGCCCCTGGCCTCATTGCGTCCAGAGCCGTTGCGTCCCGAACTGTTACGTGGTGAACCCTGGCGTCCCGCCTGTGTCATGACCCGTCCTTGTGTAGTGGTGGCCGGCTTTGCGTGCTCTGATCCACACTAGCCAGCCCGGCAGACATCGTCTGCCCTTGCTGCTGTGGCACCTGGAAGATGCCGATTACTCAATATGCTGTTGTTCCGGCGTGGGCAGTGCGCTCACATCCGGCTTGCGTCGTAGTACTCGTCGATCCCTTCCAGGCCGGGAAGGTGCGGTGACAGTTGCGGGAGTTCCGCTACTGAACCGATTCCCATTCTTTCGAGGAAATACGAGGTGGTCCGGTACAGGATCGCTCCGGACTCGGGATCGTTTCCGGCGTCTTCGATCAATCCCCGCTGCGTCAGGGTCCTGACCACGGAATCTACGTTAACGCCACGAATTGCGGACACGCGGGCCCTGGAAACGGGCTGGCGGTAAGCAATGACCGCCAACGTTTCCAGTGCGGCCTGGGTGAGCCGGGTGGTTTGCCCCTCGAGGACGAACCTGCCAACAATGTCCGCAAACTCCGGCCTCGAATATAGCCGCCATCCACCGGCGATGTTCCGCAATTCAAAACCCCGGGGTGCGTTGCTGAATGCGGCTGGGCCGTCAGCGTCCACGTCCGGGGCTTTAACAGTATAGCCGCTATACTCCTGCTGCAGTTCCCGCAGCAAATCCTCGACGACGCCCACCGTCACGTTGAGGCCTGCGGCCAGTTCTTCGGACGTCGCCGGTTCATCGATGACCATCAGGACCGCTTCCAGCGCGGCACGGGGTCCGCCGGGAAGTGCTTCCAGTTCCGCCAGGCCGTCACCATCAGCCGGTTGCTCAGTCACTGCCGCCTCCAACGTCTTGGTCTTCGTATTCTTCGCTCAGGTTGGAACTGTCCCAGTCCGCGTCATCGCCGGTCCAACGGACAGTCAGGACGGCCAGCGGTTCGGGTTGCTCGAAGGCCACAACACGGTCACGGAACATTTCCAGCAACGCAAGGAACCGGGCAACCACCACCAGGGAACTCTCCGCGTCGGCCACGAGCGCCTGGAACGTCAATGGCGCCCCCAACTGCAAACGGTAGCCAAGGATTTCGGCCTGCTCCTTGACGCTTACCGGTGGGGCATGGAGATGGTCGAGGCCAACCTCGGTGACCGGCGTTTCCTTCGGCTTCAGGGCCTTTGCAGCAAGTTCTGCGAACTGCTCCGGCGTGTGCCGCCAGACAAGTTCGGGCAGGAGCGCCGCGAAGTGTTGCTCCAGTGCAACCTGGCGCGGAAACCGCCGCCCCTCTTGTTCGAGCGTGCCGCCCAGGATTCCTGCAACCTGCTTGAAGGCTTTGTACTGCAGCAATCGTGCAAACAGGAGATCACGTGCCTCGAGAAGCGCAATGTCCTCGTCATCCTCCACTTCACCGGCCGGTAGAAGGCGGGCCGCCTTGAGGTCCAGAAGCGTGGCCGCGATGACCAGGAACTCGCTGGCCTCATCGAGAGCCCAGTCCTCTCCCAGTTCCTGCAGACGGCGGATGTACTTGATGAATTCATCGGTTACCGTGGCGAGGGCAACCTCAGTGATGTCCATCTTGTGCTTGGCAATCAGGCCCAAGAGGAGATCGAAGGGACCCGTAAAGTTGGCCAGCCGCACCTCGAAGCCGGATTTCCCGGCAGAGGAGGCATCGACGTCGGGCGTTTCCTCGGGTGCTGCCGACGCGGCGGACAGAACTGACGGTGCTGCCACGCTTGCAGTTACGGTGCGCCGCCGCGCGAGATAAGCTCCTTGGCCAACCTGCGGTAGGCATCGGCACCAACGTGGTTACCGGCGTAGCTGGTGATGGGCTCGGCTGCCACAGTTGCGTCGGCAAACTTAATGGACCGCTTGATGACGGTCTCGAAGACCTTGTCTCCGAACGCCTCCACCAATCGCGAAATCACTTCACGGCTATGCAGCGTGCGGGCGTCGTACATGGTGGCCAGGACGCCATCCACCTGAAGCCTGGGGTTGAGCCGGTCCTGGACCTTTTCGATGGTCTCAACCAGCAGGGCAACGGCCCGGAGGGCGAAAAACTCGCAAATGAGGGGAATGATCACGCCATGGGCGGCCGTCAGTGCGTTGACGGTCAGCAGGCCGAGGGAGGGCTGGCAGTCGATCAACACGACGTCGTATTCGTCTTCTACGCTCTTGAGGGCACGGTCCAGTACCTGCTCGCGGGCTACTTCATTGACAAGCTGGACTTCCGCCGCCGAGAGGTCGATGTTAGCGGGGAGCAGGTCAACGCCTTCCACTCCGGTCTGGTGGATGGCATCACGGATGCTCACCTTCCGGTCCATCAGCACGTTGTACACCGTGAGATCGAGCTCATGCGGGTTGACTCCCAAGCCTGCGGACAACGCGCCCTGGGGATCGAAGTCCACCAACAGCACCCTGCGTCCGTATTCTGCGAGCGCAGCAGCCAGGTTGATGGTAGAGGTGGTCTTGCCCACTCCACCCTTCTGGTTGACCATGGCAATTACCCTGGCCGGGCCGTGCGAGGCAAGCGGGGCAGGTTCCGGAAAGTCGCGATGAGGGCGGCCGGTAGGCCCCATGACGGCGTCTTCCAGATCGAGCTCGGTGCCTGCCAGGGTTGCTGTTCCCCGTTCGATGCTCACGTATCCAACCACTCTTTCGACGACGATCTTTCCTGCAGCTGATCCCCCGGATTCAGCCTTGCTACCCACCTAGGCTACAGCGACCGACACGGTATTTTGGGGAACTTGACTTTGTCCACACTTTGAGCCTTTACCCTCTAGTTGAGGTGGAAGGTTTGTGTCGGCAGGGCAAACCGGAAAGGCCGGCACCCTGCTGGGTGCCGGCCTTTCGCTGCGCTCTTGGCGTTACCGGGCCACAGCCGTCTGGCGGTCTTCGGTTTGGGCCTGTTCGGCTTCTTCACCATGGGCGAGCATGGTCTGCTCATCGAAGGGCAGGTTGCCGGAGAGGACCTGGTTGACCTGTTGGTTGTCGATCTCCTTGACCCAGGTGCCGATGAGTACCGTGGCAACAGCATTGCCGGTGAAGTTGGTCAGGGCCCGGGCCTCGGACATGAAGCGGTCGATGCCCACGATCATGCCGACGCCGCCCAGTAGTTCGGGCTTGTGGGCCTGGAGCCCTGCTGCGAGCGTCGCGAGTCCGGCGCCGGTGACGCCCGCCGCGCCCTTGGAGGCGATGATCATGAAGACCAGCAAGGAGATCTGGGCGCCAAGGTCGAGCGGGGTACCCATGGCGTTGGCTACGAACAGGGACGCCATGGTGAGGTAGATGGCCGTGCCGTCGAGGTTGAAGGAGTATCCGGTGGGAACCGTAACGCCAACCACGGGCTTGGAGACGCCGAGGTGCTCCATCTTGGCGATCAGGCGGGGCAGCGCAGCTTCAGAGGAAGACGTAGAGAAGATCAGGAGGTACTCACGGGCCAGGTACTTCATGAGCTTGAAAATGTTGACGCCGGCCACGGCCCGCAGGAGGGTGCCGAGGATGACCACGATGAAGAGCGCACAGGTGATGTAGAAGGCAAGCATCAGGGTGAACATGCTGAAGATAGCCTGTGCTCCGGTTGCGCCAACGACGGCGGCGATCGCACCGAAGGCGCCAACAGGGGCGAGCCACATGATCATGATCAGGATGCGGAAGACCAGGCGCTGGCCATGGCCGATGGCGTTCAGGATGGGCTGGCCCTGCTTACCCATTTTCTGCAGTGCAAAGCCGACCAGGATGGCTGCGAGCAGGGTGGGAAGGACAGGGATGTCACCAGGGATGATGCCTAGGAGGAAGTCCACGGTGCTGTCCGTGGCGGCCTTCTTGTTGGGGTCGTAGGGCGTCAGCTTCAGGCCCTCACCAGGGTGGATGAGGTTGCCCACCACAAGGCCGATCGCGAGCGCGAACGTGGACATCGCCACGAAGTAGCCAAGGGCCAGGCCACCCACCTTGCCGACGGTGGCAGCTTTGGCAATGGAGCCGATGCCCAGGACGATGGTGCAGAAGATGACCGGTGCGATCATCATCTTGATGAGCTTGATGAAGCCGTCACCAAGCGGTTTGAGCGACTTGCCCACTTCGGGGAACAGCAGGCCGACCACGGCGCCGAGCACTACAGCCAGGATGACGGCGATGTAGAGGTAATGCGACTTGTCGAGCCCCCTGCGTCCGCCGGTTACGGCAACTGCCGACTCTCCTCGTTGAGAGGTCATGGGAATCTCCTTCTGGATACTGTGTAAGGCGCTGCGGTCCTGCACTTGTGTCCAATCCGCTGCCCTTGTGTGATATCCATCATTCAGCCGGTCGTGACACACATCACCGTTGCGTTCATATTGGTCATGGGAGGCCAACACGTGTTTCATAGCTGGAGCATCGCCCGCCGCTTGTTCGTGGCGAACCTGCTGTTCGTCCTGCTGCTGACGGGTGTGTTCGGCGCCTTCTCGGTGGTGGAAGCAAGGGACCGCGCCTACGACGACGCCGGAGGCCGCACGCGTGCCGTGGCGACGTCCATCGCCAACAACCCTTTGGTCCTGCAGGCAGCCTCCACCGCGGACCCTTCTGCCATGCTCCAGCCATACGCGCTGAAGGTCATGGCCGAGGCGGGCGCCGATTTCATCACCATCATGGCCCCCGATAGGACCCGCTGGACACACCCACGGCCGGAAGAACTCGGCAAGCCCTACATTGGAACCATTGAACCGGCACTTCAGGGCCAGACCTTTACTGAGGTCACCGCAGGAACCTTGGGACCGTCAGTCCGAACCATTGCGCCCGTCAAGGACTCTTCGGGGACAATCAAGGCCTTGGTGGCGGCGGGCGTTACTGTCCGCACGGTTGACACTGATGTAGCTGAACGGCTGGGGGTCATTGGCGCCATTGCCTTGGGCGTGCTGTTCTTCGGCTCCGTGGCCGCCTGGTTGCTGGGCCGCTACTTGCGCTCCGTTACACGTGGCTGGGGCCCGGAACAGCTGGCCCAGCTCTTCGCCTACTACGAGTCGGTCCTGCACTCGGTACGGGAAGGCCTCATCCTCGTGGACACCCGCGGGAAGGCCGTGATGTACAACGACCAAGCCGCGGAACTGCTGGGACTGGAACCCTCCAAGGCAGACAGAGCCCCCGACCAGGCTCCCCGCCTCGCCGAGCTTCCCTTGGAAGGAAGCCTGAAGGCCCTGTTCGAGTCTGGGAGGCCGGCCCACGATGAGATCCACCTGACCGGGTCCCGCATCCTTGTTGTCAACCAGGCCCCGGCAGTTGCTCCCGTCCCGGCGAGGGGTCGTCAAAAGGCGGCTGTGTACGGCACCGTGGCTACCATCCGGGACCGGACGGAAATCGAGTCCTTGGGCACGGAACTGGAGACCATGAAGACCCTCTCCGACGCCCTCCGGGCGCAAACGCACGAACACGCCAACCGGCTGCACATGATCGTTTCCCTCCTGGAACTGGGCCGCACCCCGCAGGCCCTGGAATTTGCCACCAAAGACCTGGAACTCAGCCAGCAACTGACGGATGACATGCTTGCTTCGGTGGATGAACCGGTGATGAGCGCACTGGTGATGGGCAAGGCAGCGGAGGCCCATGAACGAGGCGTGGACCTCGCAGTGAGCACGTCCGGCAGCACAGGTGTCCGAGGCCTTGAAATCCAGGACCTCGTGACGATCGTGGGAAACCTGCTGGACAACGCCATTGACGCTGCGGCTGCAGGCGGGCTCCCCCGCAAGGTTCAGCTGGACGTCTTGACGAGTGCCGAGGCCGTGGAATTCATCGTCCGCGACTCCGGCTCCGGCATCGACCCCGGCTCTATCGACGACGTGCTGCAGTACGGCTACAGCACGAAGTCCGACTCCAGCGACCCGCGCGGCAGCCACGGCCGCGGCGTCGGGCTCGCCCTCGTCCGGCAGGCGGTCCAGAGGCTGAACGGTACTATGACCATCGGTAAAGCAGGGTCCACCGGTAAAGCAGGGTCCACCGCTGAAGCCGGGTCGGACGGCACAGGTGCCGTCGATACCCCTGGCGGCGCGGAATTCCATGTTGTGCTGCCCGCCCCCGTCACCGTCCCCAAGGAAGAGAAGGCATGACAGACATCCGCGTCCTGGTGGTCGAGGACGAACCCATCGCCTCGGACGCCCATTCCGTCTACGTCGGCAGGATCGACGGGTTCACCCTGGCAGGCACCGCCCCGGACGGACAATCGGCGCTCCGCATCCTCGGCGAATTCGCTGCTTCCGGTTCCCCTGTGGACCTGGTGCTGCTGGACATGAACCTGCCGGACCTTCACGGACTGGACGTTGCCCGGCGCATGCGCTCGGCGGGGATCTTTGCCGACATCATCGCCATCACTGCAGTACGGGAACTCAGCATAGTGCGCAGTGCGGTGTCCATCGGCGTCGTTCAGTACCTCATCAAGCCCTTCACGTATGCGACCTTCGCGGACAAACTCAAGAGCTACCGGACGTTCCGCGATCAACTCGCCGGCTCCGTTGCCGGGACCTCGAAGGCCGGTGCGTCCCAAAGCGATGTGGACCAGGCGTTCGCAAGCCTTCGCGCACCCACCGAACTGCCGCTGCCCAAGGGCTTGTCTCCGTCCACCCTTGAAGCCGTGAAGGACCTGGTCAGGACGCGGGAACTACCGGTGTCAGCCAGTGAGGTCATGGACGCCCTCGGCATGTCCCGCGTCACGGCGCGCCGGTACTTGGAGTACCTTGCCGACGCAGGAACAGTAACCCGGACACCGCGATATGGAACTCCGGGACGCCCGGAGAACGAATACGGTTGGCGTCGAAGCTAGGCCAGCCCATGTATACAAAATAGGCAAAATATGCGAAATTGATGGTTTACCGGCACCGCTGTGTATACACTCGACATCATGAGAGCGAGTGATCGAGCCTACGCGGCGCTGCGTGAGGACATCATCGAGTGGCGACTCCTACCCGGCGCCGTGCTGGCGGAGGTGGAGCAGTCCGAGCGTTTGGGCGTCTCGCGGACGCCCGTGCGGGAGGCGCTGGGCCGCTTGACGGCGGAGGGATTGACGACGCCGGCCGGCGGCCGCGGCGTAGTGGTCACCGACATCTCCATGGACAGCATCGACGAACTTTTCGAATTGCGTGAAACCCTCGAAGTCAGGGCGGCCGGCCTTGCTGCCGAACGCGGAGAACCGGGTATCTTCAAGGATTTGCGGGCCCGGCTCCTGGGCGCCCCTTTGCTGCTGCACGATGCCGATCCTGCCCGCCACGAGTACTACGCGCTGGTGGGCCTCCTCGACGAAGCCATAGACGCCGCGATCGCCAATTCCTACCTGGCCCAGGCCATGCGCACCCTCCGCGTGCACCTCGTGCGGGTCCGCCGCCTCGCTGCCGACGACGTCGCGAGGCTCAAGGCCGCGGCAGCGGAGCACGCAGCCATTGCCGAGGCCATAGCGGCGGGCAACAGCCGCCTCGCGGAAGCAGCCACCACAGTCCACCTGCACAGAAGCCTCACCCACCTCAAAGCAGCCCGCCCGGCGCACTCTTAGCGTCCACAAGAAGTGAAGGATCCAATAATGGTCACGAAGCACCACGTCCGTGTTTACAAATCAGAGGAGAACCTGCCCCGTGAGGAGCAGTTGGCCCACAAGATCGCTGTGGTGGCCGCCGATCCCGTGGAGGTCACACCCGAGGTGGAGGACATGGTGATCAACCGGATCATCGACAACGCCTCGGTCGCGATCGCTTCGCTGAACCGCGCACCGATCGTCGCTGCCCGTGCGCAGGCTTTAACCCACGCTCCAAGCACGGGCGGCAAGGGCGCCTCGGTGTTCGGCATTGAAGAGCGCGTCTCCCCCGAATGGGCCGCGTGGGCAAACGGCGTAGCCGTGCGCGAACTGGACTACCACGACACCTTCCTCGCCGCGGACTACTCCCACCCCGGCGATAACATCCCGCCGATCCTGGCCGTCGCCCAGCATGTCGGTTCCAACGGTGCCGACCTGGTACGGGCCATCGCCACCGGGTACGAGATCCAGGTGAACCTGGTCAAGGCCATCTGCCTGCACAAGCACAAGATCGACCACGTAGCCCACCTCGGCCCCTCCGCCGCCGCCGGGATCGGCACGCTCCTGGGCCTGGACGTGGAGACCATCTTCCAGTCCGTCGGCCAGGCCCTGCACACCACCACCGCCACCCGCCAGTCCCGCAAGGGCGAAATCTCCACCTGGAAAGCCCACGCCCCCGCTTTCGCCGGAAAGATGGCCGTGGAAGCCGCGGACCGGGCCATGCGCGGACAGACCTCGCCCGTGCCGATCTACGAAGGCGAAGACGGCGTGATCGCCTGGATGCTCGACGGCCCGGACGCCTCCTACGAAGTGCCGCTGCCGGAGAAGGGCGAAGCCAAGCGCGCCATACTGGACACCTACACCAAGGAACACTCCGCCGAATACCAGGCCCAGGCCTGGATCGACCTTGCCCGCAAACTCCACCGCGAACACCCCGAAACAACCAACCCGGCCAACGTGGCCTCGGTGCTGATCAAGACCAGCCACCACACGCACTACGTCATCGGTTCCGGCGCCAACGATCCCCAGAAGTACTCCCCCACTGCGTCCCGGGAAACCCTGGACCACTCCATCCCGTACATCTTCACCGTCGCACTGCAGGACGGCGCCTGGCACCACGTGGACTCCTACGCCCCCGAACGCGCTGCCCGCCCGGACACCGTGGAACTCTGGCACAAGGTCACCACCGTCGAAGACCCCGAATGGACCCGCCGCTACCACTCCCTGGACATCGCCGAGAAGGCCTTCGGCGGTTCCGTAGAGATCACGCTCACGGACGGCACGGTCATCACGGACGAGATCGCCGTAGCAGACGCGCACCCCCTCGGCGCCCGGCCCTTCGCCCGCGAACAGTACGTGAACAAGTTCCGCACGCTGGCCGCCGGTTTGGTTGAGGAAGCCGAGATCGAAAGGTTCCTCGCCGCCGTCGAACGCGTCACGGAACTGGGCCCCGGCGAGCTGGACCAGCTCAACATCACCGCCGCCCCCGGCGTGATCAACCTCGAAGCAGCTCCGAAGGGCCTGTTCTAAATGCTGTACTCCAAGACCACCCCCGAACAGAAACGCCTGCGCCTGCGGGAATTGCTGAACTCCGGGACCATCTCCCAGTTCCCGGGTGCGTTCAACCCCCTCTCGGCCCGGTTGATTGAGGAGAAGGGCTTCGCCGGGGTCTACATCTCCGGCGCCGTCCTGGCCAACGACCTCGGCCTGCCCGACATCGGCCTGACCACCCTCACCGAAGTCGCCACAAGGGCAGGACAGATCGCCCGCATGACCGAGCTGCCCTCCCTCGTGGACGCCGACACCGGATTCGGTGAACCCATGAACGTGGCCCGCACCATCCAGGAACTCGAAAACGCCGGCCTGGCAGGCTGCCACATCGAGGACCAGTTCAACCCCAAGCGCTGCGGCCACCTGGATGGCAAGAACGTGGTGGACATCGACACCGCCACCAAACGCATCCGCGCCGCAGCCGACGCGCGCCGCGACCCGAACTTCCTCATCATGGCCCGCACCGACATCCGTGCCACTGATGGACTCCAGGCTGCACAAGAGCGCGCCAAAGCACTGGTGGACGCCGGGGCCGACGCGATCTTCCCCGAAGCCATGCGTGACCTGAGCGAATTCCAAGCCATCCGCGACGCCGTGGACGTACCGATCCTGGCCAACATGACCGAGTTCGGAAAAAGCGAGCTCTTCACCGTTGAACAGCTCCAAAACGTCGGGGTGAACATGGTCATCTACCCCGTCACCCTTCTCCGCATTGCCATGGGCGCCGCAGAGCGTACTCTGGAAACGATCAAGGCTGCGGGGACCCAAGAGGCACAAGTAAAAAACATGCTCACGCGTGCGCGCCTCTATGAACTCGTGGATTACGAGGCATACAACCAGTTCGATACCGGCGTTTTCAATTTCCACGTTCCTGGCATCCGCTAGGGCAAGGATCATCAAGGGGACGCAGGAACGGGGTCTCCCGGACCTGCACAAGAACGAAGGAGTTCAGCATGGCAGCTGAAGACATCAAAAAGGGCCTCGCCGGCGTCGTGGTGGACTACACCGCCGTTTCCAAGGTCAACCCGGACACCAACTCCCTCCTGTACCGCGGATACCCGGTCCAGGAACTCGCGGCCAAGTGCAGCTTCGAACAGGTCGCGTACCTTCTCTGGAACGGCGAACTTCCCGATGAGGCGCAGCTTGCGGAGTTCACGGCCCGCGAGCGCGCCGGCCGTGCCCTGGACCCGGTGGTGAAGTCGGTGGTAGATACCCTGCCAACCACGGCCCACCCCATGGATGTTTGCCGGACGGCTGCTTCCGTGCTGGGAGCCCGGCATGAACTGGCGGAGGACTCTTCCCCCGAAGCGAACATGAAGAAGGCAATCGATCTGTGGGCCGCGATGCCCGCCGTCGTGGCGTACGATCAGCGCCGGCGCCGCGGCCAGGATGCGATCGGGCCGCGTGAGGACCTGGATTACTCTGCGAACTTCCTCTGGATGACCTTCGGGGAAGAGCCGGTGGACGAGGTGGTTGAGGCCTTCAACGTCTCGATGATCCTGTACGCGGAGCACTCCTTCAACGCTTCCACGTTCACCGCGCGCGTGGTCACCTCCACGCTCTCGGACCTGCATTCGGCAGTGACCGCTGCCATCGGCGCCCTGAAGGGTCCGCTGCACGGAGGCGCCAACGAAGCCGTCATGCACACCTTCGACGAGATTGGCATCCGCACGGAGGAGTCCCTCGAAGAGGCGGCATCGCGCGCCAAGACCTGGATGGAAGACGCGCTGGCCCACAAGAAGAAGGTCATGGGCTTCGGACACCGCGTCTACAAGCACGGCGACTCCCGTGTGCCCACCATGAAGGCCGCCTTGGACAAAATGATCGCCCACTACGGACGTCCGGAGCTCCTGGGCCTCTACAACGGGCTGGAGCAGGCCATGGACGAGGCCAAAGCCATCAAGCCAAACCTTGACTACCCTGCCGGCCCCACGTACCACCTGATGGGTTTCGACACCCAGACATTTACCCCGTTGTTCGTCGCCAGCCGCATTACCGGCTGGACCGCCCACGTGATGGAGCAGTTGGCCTCGAACTCATTGATTCGGCCGTTGAGCGAATACAACGGCCCGGAAGAGCGGCACGTCCCCTAAAGGGGAACGGCCTCAGGCAACACCAACGACGGCGGACCGGTCACCTCAGGTGACCGGTCCGCCGTCGTCCGCTGTCCAGTCGCGGCTATTCAGCGCCTGACCACGCGGCAGTGTGTACCTCGGCTACGTTCTGGTTGTCGGGTGCCAAGTCAACACGCACCGCAATGCGTTGCCCGGCAATCATGGCAGGCAACCAATGCTCGGCATCGGCCCACATCCGTTCCACCGGAAGTTGCGCCACCGGGTACCACCGCGGCGCGATTTCGTCGCTCTCGGAGGGCTCGCCCTGCCAGGCACGGGTCAAATAGACGGTCGTGGCCATGTTCCACTCAGGCCGCGCCGGGAACATGAAATCCACGGTGCCGGCAGGGACCAGATCCGCGGCCCGCACCACAACATTGATCTCCTCCATGACCTCCCGGCATGCTGCCTCGGCGGCAGTCTCCCCGGCTTCGACATGGCCGCCGACACCCACCACCTTGCCTCGTCCGAAGCCTGTCTTCTTTGTCCCGAGAAGGACGTGCTGACCGTCCGCATCATCGCGGAGCAGGAAGCACAACGTCACATGCGCTGCTGTCATGCTGCCCACCTTAGCCCGGCTCCCCCGCAGCTGCCGCCATTGCTACAGTGAGCCCATGAGCGAAGCCGGGGGCGAACTACGCGGAACTGAAGACGCACGGGAAGGCGTGGGGGACGCCGTACCTGCCGTCGTCGTACCCGCCGTCGTCCCCGTCGGCCGACCTGCCGCCCGCCCAGAGGTACGAAAAGTAAAGGCTGCGGTTCGACGACCCTCTCTTGACGGCGACGAGCGAATTCCCCGCTGGCTGGTGCTGCACCCGCTCTACGCAGGATGGGTCTGGATTGTCCTGTGGTCGGCACTGATCGTACTGGATGAAGTGGTGGATCTGGCCGGCTGGACCTGGTACCTGCTGGTCTTGTTGGCTGCGCTGCCTCCCCTCGTGGCTACCCTGGCTGTTCTCCAAGCTACGCCGCGCAGCCACCTCAAGGCGGTTGATGCCACCGTCCTGGGCCACTTCTTCGTCCGTTTCCTGGCCCTCGTCGCCGCCTTCTTTGTCTGGGCTGCGTCGGTGGTGATGAGTGCATCGATTTCCACCACAGTGCAGTCCGTCATCGGAGACTCCGAGAAGGAAGTGACCGCCCTCGGATTCAACCTCATGCTCGCGTCCGTGCCCCTGGTGTTGTCCGTTCTGTGGATGGCGTTCATTGTAAGGTGCGCCTGGTTCCTCCGCAGGCTGCGGGGATGGCGCGAAGTACCTGGAACAACCCGGGTGCCCAAGAAGTTCCTCAAGGGTCGTCCCCGCCTGAAGCGGGTGGTGGTGGGACTGGCCCACCCCGGGCTGCTGCTGGTGGCCGGCCTGGGCACGTCGCTGCTGGCGGTCTTCCTGGACGCCTTTCAGTCCACCTTCAGCCTGATCCTCTGACGGGTCTGGTCACAAGACGAACAAACCGGGCTAGCCCAACGCGCGGGGGTGGGCGGCCGCATAAACCTCCCGCAGGGTATCGGCGGTCACCAGCGTATAGACCTGCGTTGTGGTCACTGACGCGTGACCCAGCAATTCCTGGACTACCCGCACATCCGCTCCGCCTTCCAGCAAGTGCGTTGCGAAGGAGTGTCGAAGAGTGTGGGGTGAGACATCCTTGGTGATGTTGGCCTTCTCCGCCGCTGTCTTCAGGATGGACCAAGCACTTTGGCGACTGATCCTGCCACCCCGGGCGTTCAGGAACAGCGCGGGTGTGCCTTTGCCCTTGGAGGCCAGCAGTGGTCGCCCCCGGACCACGTAGGCACCGACTGCCCGCGCACCGTACGAGCCCATGGGCACCAGGCGCTCTTTGGAACCCTTACCGAACAGACGGACAATGGCGGGTTCGTCACCAATTCCTTCGAGTGAAACATCGTCCACGTCCAAGCCCACAGCTTCGCTGATACGGGCGCCCGTTGAATACAGGAACTCCAAAAGGGCCCGGTCCCGCAGCCCTGTTGCCGTATCCGTGCCTGCAGCTTCGAGGATGCGCGTGACCTCATCAACGCTGATGGCCTTTGGAAGCCGTTTGCCGGGCATGGGCGGGTGGACCTCACTTGCAGGATCCGATGAAGTAAGGCCTTCAAGGGCCCAGAACTTATGCAAGCCGCGGACGGCAACGACTGTCCTGGCAGCAGACCTGACAGCCAGCGCAGAGGCGCCATCGGAACCCTCGGACAGTGCTTGAACAAAGGCCGTCACATGTCGCCGCGTGATATCGCCCGGGTCACCGACCTCTTGGCCGGCAAGGAAGTTCGCGTAGCGTGACAGGTCCCGCCGATAGGCTGCCAAGGTGTTGGTTGCAAGGCCGCGTTCCACACCGATGTGCTGAAGATAATCGATGATCCCGCGGTCAATACCGGTGGCGGGGCGGGTTGCGGCGTCGGCCACGCTTAGCGCTGGCTCGGGTGCGCGGGCCAGGGGGCATCGGCGGGGCGGAGGCTGCTGAAACCGTCGGCCTTGGCTGCGGCCGCCGCCAGGATGCCCAGAACAGCGGAGGGATTATGCAGCCGGCCCTCAAGAACAGCCCGCACGGCGTCCTCAAGCGGAACCCAATGCAACTCGATTTCCGCCTCTTCGTCAGTTCGAACGTGTCGGTCGGCTTCCGGAACATCGCTGAGTCCGCGGGCCAGGTAGATGCGGACCGCTTCGCTGGAGGATCCGGGCGAGTTGAAGAAATCCACCAGCACGTTCCAGGTGGCCGCTTTGAGATCGGCTTCTTCGGCCAGCTCACGGGCTGCGCCGACGACGAAGTCCTCGCCCTCAACGTCAAGCAAACCTGCCGGGATCTCCCAAAGATCCATGGAGACAGGGTGACGGTACTGCTTCAACAGCAGGACCTCGCCGTCAACGTTCATGGGAAGGACGGCCACAGCACCGGGATGATCTATGTAATCCCGGACCAGGGCGTCCGTGTCCTCGCCAAGCTGGAACGTATCGCTGACGACGTCCCAAATCCGGCCTTCATAAACCTTGCTGGAGGACAAAAGACGGCGCGGGCTCGGTACATCCGAAACCTGCCTTGCTGTGCGGGGGGTTTCAGAAGTACCGGGCATCGCGCCGTCCTTTGCTCGTGCGTGTATTTACTTTGCTGCTACTGTGCGGGCACCGGTATCGGTTCCCACAGCCGCGCCCTCGCGACGCTCCAGCGCGGCCTTGACCAGGCCCGCGAACAGCGGATGCGGCCTGGTGGGGCGGGAGCTGAGTTCGGGGTGCGCCTGGGTTGCGACGTAGTACGGGTGGACTTCGCGGGGAAGTTCCACGAACTCCACCAGCTTCCCGTCCGGCGAAGTACCCGAGAAGACCAGACCTTCGGCCGCGATCTGCTCACGATACTTGTTGTTGACCTCGTACCGGTGGCGGTGGCGTTCGCTGACCGTAGTGGAGCCGTAGGTTTCCGCAATGACGGAGCCCTCGTCCAGCTTGGCTTCGTAAAGGCCCAGGCGCATGGTGCCGCCAAGGTCTCCCTTGCCGTCCACGATGTCCAACTGCTCTTCCATGGTGGCGATGACCGGGTACTTGGAATCGGGCTCGAACTCGCTGGAGGAAGCACCCTCGAGGCCGACCACGTTGCGGGCGTACTCAATCACCATGCACTGCAGGCCGAGGCAGAGGCCCAGTACCGGCAGCTTGGTTTCCCGGGCGAACTTCAGCGCGCCCAGCTTGCCCTCGAGACCCCGGATGCCGAAGCCGCCGGGAACACAGATGGCGTCGACGCCGGCCAGCGATTTCTGCGCACCAGCAAGGGTCTCGCACTCGTCCGAAGGCACCCAACGGATCTTGACCTTGGCCTCGTTGGCGAAACCGCCGGCGCGGAGGGCTTCGGTGACCGAGAGGTAGGCGTCGGGAAGGTCGATGTATTTGCCGACCAGGGCGACCTCTACGTGGTGCTTGGGGTTGTGGACAGCTTCGAGCAGCTTGTCCCACTTGCTCCAATCAACATCCTTGAACGGCAGGTCCAAGGCACGCACGATGTAGGAGTCCAGGCCCTGGGAGTGCAGGGTCTTGGGGATGTCGTAGATGCTCGGCGCGTCCGCGGCGTTCACTACGGCGTCGATATCGACGTCGCACATCCGGCCGATCTTCTCGCGCATGGCCTCAGGCACTTCGCGGTCCGAGCGGATCACGATCGCCTCGGGCTGGATACCGATGGAACGCAGCGCCGCGACGGAGTGCTGGGTCGGCTTGGTCTTCAGTTCCTGGGAGGGTCCGATGTACGGAACCAGCGATACGTGCAGGAAGAAGACGTTGGTCCGGCCGATGTCCTGGCGGACCTGCCGGGCGGACTCAAGGAAAGGCTGCGATTCGATATCGCCCACCGTGCCGCCGATTTCGGTGATGATGACGTCGGGAGCGTTCTTGCCCTCGGCGGGAAGGCGCATACGGCGCTTGATCTCATCGGTGATGTGCGGGATGACCTGGACCGTATCGCCGAGGTACTCGCCACGGCGTTCCTTGGCGATGACCGTGGAGTAGATCTGGCCCGTTGTGACGTTGGCCGAACCCTCAAGGTTTTCATCGAGAAAGCGCTCGTAGTGTCCGATGTCGAGGTCGGTCTCAGCGCCATCGTCAGTCACGAAAACTTCGCCGTGCTGGAAGGGATTCATCGTGCCCGGATCCACGTTCAGATAGGGATCGAGCTTCTGCATAGTTACAGACAAACCGCGTGCCCGCAGCAGGTGGCCGAGGCTGGAAGCCGTCAGACCCTTACCGAGCGAGGACGCCACACCACCGGTGACGAAGATGTGTTTGGTCGTCTTGGACGAGCCCGGGAACCGGGAATTTACACGGGAATTTGATCGCTGCACCACGGAATTCGAGCTTATCATCAATTACGCCTTCCAAGCGTCCTGTTCGGATTCCCCAAATGGTCCATGTTTGCCCGGTTCCCGCCTGCAATCAAGAGCAGAGCCGGAGGAAATGCCCGGATGTGATGGTGCTCCCAGTTTCCGGCCCCACCTTGCTAGGCGCGTTGCGGCAGCAGTTTTGCGTCATCGAGCAGCTCCTGCGCATGTGCCTGTGCGGACTCCGAGTCCTCTTGCCCTGCCAACATACGGGCCAGTTCCTTGACCCGTTCGTCCTCGGACAGCAACTGGACATCGCTGGAGGTAAACCCGCTGGTGGTCTTGCCGTCCGACCCGCGCACGGAGGTTTTGGTCACCCTGATGTGCTGGTCAGCGAACGCTGCCACCTGTGGCAAGTGGGTCACTACCAGCACCTGTACGTGGCGTGCCAGCATCGCCAGCCTGCGTCCGATTTCGACGGCGGCCCGTCCGCCGACACCCGCGTCCACCTCGTCAAAGACGAACGTAGGAACAGGATCCACGGCCGCGAGCACCACCTCAATGGCGAGCATGACGCGGGAAAGTTCACCACCGGAGGCGCCCTTGCCGAGAGGCCGGGCAGGCGCCCCGGAGTGCGGGCGCAGGAGGAAGGAAATCTCGTCCGTACCCCATGGGCCCAAGGTCCCGGCGTCCTCAACTTCGATGACCAGGGTGGCGTCAGCCATCGCCAGGGCCTTCAACTCCGCGCTGACACGGGCGGACAAGTCCTTGGCGGCCTTGAGCCGCGCCTTGGTGATGACTCCCGCCATCTTGCGAAGCTTGTCCTCGGACGAGGCCACCTCGGCGTCCAAGGACTCGATACGGCTGGAATCGTCCTGGAGCTCGTCCAAGCGGACCCGGGCCGTAGCAGCCCACTCCAGGACCTCGTCAATGCTCGGAGCGTACTTGCGGATCAGCTTGGCAAGGGCGGCCCGGCGTTCCTCGATCTCGGAGAGACGCTCCGGCCCCTCCGTATCCAAGGCTGCCTGGTAGCTCGAGAGCTCAGCAGCAATGTCGTTCAGCAGGAAACCCACCTCGGCCAACCTGGCCGCGGCGGCGCCGAGGGTTTCATCGTGCTCGGCCACATGTTCGAGGGTCCGCTTTGCCGCGTCCACCAACGACGTTGCATCGCCGGATTCGCCGAATTCTTCCGCGATGAGGGATTCGTGCGCCGAAGCCGCGGCAATCCGCAGCTCTTCGACGTTTGCGAGTTTCACCGCTTCGGCCTTGAGGGTTTCGTCTTCGCCGGGCTGGGGGTCGATCTCATCGATCTCCGTCAGGGCCGCGTCCAAGGACTCTGCCTCGCGCAGCCGCTCGCGTGCCTCATTCCGCAACGACTCCAGTTCGGCCTGGATCGTCTTCCAATGCCTGTAAAGGTCCTGGTACTCCCCCAGTGATTTGGCCAGGGAGGCGCCGGCGAAGCGATCCAAGGCATGCCGTTGCGCAGCCGCACCTTTCAAGCGGATCTGGTCCGTCTGCCCATGCACCACCACCAGGCTTTCACCCAGCTCTGCAAGGACGCCTACAGGGGCGGTCCGACCACCGACGTAGGCGCGGCTGCGGCCATCGGCTCCCACGGTGCGGGCAAGCAGCAGCTCCGCCACGCCGTCGTACTCTTCAGCCTCGCCGCCGGCCTCACGGGTACGTTCCACGGCGCTGTGGGTGGGATCGAGCTTCAGGACCGCTTCCGCTGAAGCGGACTTGGCGCCGTTGCGCACGGCACCGGCGTCCGAACGGGCGCCCAGAAGAAGCCCGACGGCGGTGACCACCATGGTCTTACCGGCGCCGGTTTCGCCGGTGACGACGCTGAGGCCGGGGCCCAACGGCAGGGCGGCGTCAGTGATGACGCCAAGATCACGGATTCGGAGCTCTTCAAGCATTTTTCACTTCGCATTCGTGGGATCGGAGGGTTCACCGTGCCCAGGTTCGTGCGGGCTGGGCAGGGGCGCCGGTGAAGGGGTTCGGATCACTGGGATCGGGCCGGTATGGACTTCGCCCCTTCGCGGCGCCGGACCACGCCATCCGTGGATGGGCAACTGGAACTTGCGGACCAAACGGGCAGAGAACGGAGTCATGTGTGTCCGTGCCAAGCGCACCGGGGTCGCCGACTTGGTGACCTCCACCCTTGCCCCCGGCGGAAGGTCCACCGAACGGCGGCCATCGCACCAAAGGACACCTACGGCATCGGTCCGGTTCATGATCTCAACGGCAAGCTTCGATGTGGGGGAAACGACCAAGGGCTTGGCGAAAAGAGCGTGGGCACTGATCGGCACAATAACCAGGGCTTCCACTTCCGGCCACACCACGGGACCTCCGGAGGAGAAGGCGTAGGCAGTGGAACCGGTAGGGGTAGCGAGCACCACGCCGTCGCAACCAAAAGACGTCAGCGGACGTTCATCCACTTCCGTAACGACTTCCAACATGCGTTCGCGGTTGGCCTTCTCGATCGCGGCCTCGTTGAGGGCCCAGGTATGCCAGATCTTCCGGCCCTTGATCCACACCTGGACATCGATGGTCATGCGCTCTTCCACCGTGTACTGGCGGCTCGCAATCCATTCGACGGTCTGGGCGAGATCGGCCCGCTCGCTCTCGGCGAGGAAGCCCACATGGCCCAGGTTCACGCCCAGCAGTGGAACATCCACCTCGCGGACCAATTCGGCGGCGCGGAGGATGGTGCCGTCTCCACCAAGCACCATGACCAACTCGACGTCTTCCAGGCTCACATGGTCGTGGAGGATCTCAATGGGCGTATCCACGGCGCCATAGAAGCGCTCAACATCAGCCAGTTCCGATTTCTGCAGCACCGGTACCAGGCCGGACGAATGCAGTTGCGTGCAGGCATCCCACGCAGCTCGAAGGGAATCCTCCCGTCCTGTGTGGGCAAGGACAAGTACGCGCCTGCTCATCGGGTTCTGCTTTCTAGTGGTTTGGCCAGAGGGTCTTGATCAACGCAGCAACGTGCCCGTCCCGCTCTTCGATCTTAGGCAACACCGCCGACATCCTGCGTTTCATCCACAGGAAGTACTCAACATTTCCGTCCTGGCCCGGCAAAGGACTCGCTGCGAGGCCCGCCAGCTCAAGGCCTGCGTCCACTGCCGCCCGGGCCACCTGGGCGACCGCCCGGCGTCGTTCATGGTCCGATGACACCACACCCGTACGGCTGAGGCGTTCTTTGCCCACTTCGAATTGCGGCTTCACCATGAGGACAAGGTCGCCGCCAGGTTCAGTGCACGCGGCAAGAGGCTCAAGCACAAGCGTGAGGGAGATGAAGGAAAGATCCGCCACAGTCAGCGATACCGGGCCGCCAATGGTGTCGGGAGTCATGTAACGGACATTCATGCCCTCATGGACCTCTACCCGAGGATCATCGCGGAGCGACTGGACCAGCTGTCCGTGCCCGACGTCGACTGCCACCACGCGCGTGGCGCCCTCCCGCAGCAGGACATCAGTGAAGCCTCCCGTGGAGGCCCCGGCGTCGAGGCACCTGCGGCCGCTCACCAGCACCCTTGGGAAGGCGGCCAAAGCCCCGGCGAGTTTATGCCCGGCACGGCTGACGTAAATGTCCTCCGGATGGGCTTCTACGCTCAGGTCAGTTCCACCATCGACGGCCATTGAGGCCTTGGACAGCTGAGCGCCGCCCGAGCTGACCTTGCCGTCGCTGATCAGCTTGGCCGCATGCGTGCGGGACCTCGCCAACCCACGGGAGACGAGTTCCTGATCAAGCCTTGCCATGTGTCAGGAGCTGCCTTCCGGTTTCCGGGGTGCTGCCGGCGGCAAGCCCGGTTCGGCGTCGAGCGCTTCCAGCAAAGAATCATGAAGCGCCGAGTAACGTTCCGCATGTCCGGACACCGCGAGGTCCCCGATGCCATCCAACAGTCCCAGCGCCCGATCCACCGGGGTATCCCCTGTGGCTTCGACGGGGACGGGCCATGGCACGTCGGGGTGCTGGAGCTCGCTATCCATCTCGTGTCCGGACTCAGTCATCAAACCAGCCTAGCGGGACTGCCACTCAAGCTCGGGGGCGCGGGCCGCCGCCGCATCGGGCACAGCTGCCCACCACGCCGCACAGGCAGCACGCCAGGCATCCAGGTCTTCCTCGGATCCGAGCACCGTCACCGTGGTGTCCACCAACGAAGCAGCCGCTGAACCGCAGCGGAACGTGCCGGCGTCGTTCACTACCTCAGGGTACGGCTCGTAAAGGTCCCCGAGATCCGCCAACAAGTACGTGGGCCGTTCGTCCGTACGTGCAGCCAAAATGCTGTACGTGGTGTCCACTCCGGTCAGCACCGCGGCCGTTGCGTAGCCTGCCCGGTTCCCACCGAGAATGTCCGTGTCCAAGCGGTCACCCACCACCAGCGGACGGTCAGCCCCCAGCCGCTTGGCAGCTGCATGGAAGAGCGGGGCTTCGGGTTTGCCGGCGACCATAGGCTTCTTTCCTGTCGCCGCGGCCACCGCAGCCACCAACGTGCCGTTGCCGGGCGCCATGCCGCGGGCCTGCGGAATGGACATGTCAGTATTCGTTGCGAACCACTGAGCACCGCCGGCCACCACGTAGGACGCTTCGGCCAGGTCCTTCCAGCCAAGGTCCGGATTGAATCCCTGGACAACGGCCACCGGATTTTCCGCGGCACTGTGAACCGGTTTGAGGCCCACAAGCTCGATCTCGTGCGCCAGGGCAGCACTCCCTGTGATCAGCACATGGGCACCCGCGGGCAATAGCGACGCCATGAGTTCGCCGGCGGCTTGCGACGAACTCACCACCTGCTCGTCCTCCGCCGGGGCACCAAGTTCACGCAGATGGGCGGCAACCTGGGCCGGAGTCCTTGAGGCGTTGTTCGTGACGTAGCCCAGGCCCACGCCGACCGTTTCGAGGCGCTTGAGTGATTCCACAGCACCGGGAATGGCATGAGGACCGGCATACACCACTCCGTCGAGATCCGAAAGGACAGCGTCGAAGGATGAGATCAGCGAATCAGCCATTCCGGGATTCTTCACTCGGGTCCTCGGCGTCGTCTTCATCCGGTTCCGCGGAATCGATGTCCGACTCTGCGTCGTCTGACTCAAAGTAGTCGGACTCCGCGTCATCAACTTCAAGCTCATCGTGCTCGGCATCGGCTGCCGCCGCCTCCGCGATCACGGTCTCGGCCTCAACAGGTACGACGGCGGCGTCCCCATCGACCTTCTTGAACCGCGGCTTCCGCTCGGCTGCTTCTTCTTCCTCATCCCAGCCAAGGTCGAGGATCTCCGGTTCGGCGAACTCCCCAACGCCCAAGGCATTCTCTGCCACAACGGCCTGGCGCTCCCACTTGACCGCTTCCTCTGCCCGGCCGGCGGCCGTCAGGGCCTCAGCATAGGCACGGAACAAACGGGGGCTGTAGGAGAAGGCGCGGTTGATGTCCAGCTGCGGGATTTCCAGCTCGGCCACGGCGGCATCCAACTGGTTCAGATCGGCCCGAGCACCCGACGCAACGATGGCCAGCTCTACCTTGCCGGGAGCATCCAGATCCTGGGCCTCAGGCGAACGCACCATGTCCAAAGCCCGGTCCGCCCGGCCAAGGCCACGCTCGCAGTCGGCCATGACCGGCAGGTGCACGTTAGAACCACTGATACGACGGTAGGTACGGAACTCACGCAGCGCCTCGCCGTAGTGGCCGGCGGCGTAAGCGGTCAGGCCAACGGCTTCACGCACAACCGACAAACGACCACCGCGACGGCTCGCCGCCAAGGCATGCTGGAAAGCAAGCTCAGGTTCAATGTCGATAAGACGCCCCGCCATCACCAGGTGCTTGGCAACCCAGCCCGCGTTCTGGTCTTCGAGTGTCTTGATCTGGTGCGCGGTGGCGCGGTCCAGTTCCTTGCCGGTTACGTCCGGATCAATCTCCGGCGAACGCTCGCGGTCAGGGCGGTTGGAGCTGCGGATGTCCCTGGCGTTCGGAACGCGTGCCGGGCGGTCTTCCCGGGGCCCACGGTCTTCCCGGGGCCCACGGTCGCCGCCGAACGAACGACGGTCATCACCATCACGGCGCGGACGGTCAAAGTTACGAGGGCCACGGTCTTCCCTGGGGCCACGGTCCCCACCGAACGAACGACGCTCGCCACCATCACGACGCGGACGGTCACCGAAAGGCTTGCGATCACGGTCACCACGGGGGCCACGGTCGCCGTCGAACGAACGACGGTCATCACCGTCACGGCGCGGACGGTCGCCGAAGGGCTTGCGATCACGATCTCCCCGGGGGCCACGGTCGCCGTCGAACGAACGACGGTCATCACCGTCACGGCGCGGACGGTCGCCGAAGGGCTTACGATCACGGTCACCACCGAACGACCGGCGCTCGTCACCGTCACGGCGCGGACGGTCGAAGTTGCGAGGGCCACGCTCAGAACGATCACCGAAGGGCTTACGATCACGATCTCCACCGAACGACCGGCGCTCGTCACCGTCACGGCGCGGACGGTCGCCGAAGGGCTTGCGATCACGGTCACCACCGAACGAACGACGCTCACCGCCATCACGGGCCGGACGATCACCGTACGGGCGTCCTTGGTCATTCCCGCCACGGTCGTCCCTGGAGCGGAACCCGCGGGGGTCGCCACCGGAATTGTTGTTCGGCCGGAAAGACCCGCGGTCTCCCCTGTTATTACCGAAGTTCCCGCGATTACCGCCGCGATTGCCACCGTTGTGCTCAGCCATTGTGGATTCCTCCTGTTGCGAGCCGACCAGTGGCGCGTGCGTAGTCGCTCATAACCCGTATTTCGTTTTCACGCAGCCGGCAGCGGACCACTGCCGGCTCGTATGTCTATATACAATTCTAGGCGAACCGTCTTCGGCGAAAGAACGCCGTTGGCCCACAGGCCGTTCTCGTGGGTAGTCTCACAAGATCGGATGGGAGCCTGGGTCTTTGGTGGTGCTGTGGTGGTTAAGTAGCTGGAGCCCCGACCGTCGTGGTCGGGGCTCCAGCCTGTAATGGTTGTCCGGCGGTGTCCTACTCTCCCACACCCTCCCGGGTGCAGTACCATCGGCGCTGTGGGTCTTAGCTTCCGGGTTCGGAATGGGACCGGGCGTTTCCCCCACGCTATGACCGCCGTAACCTTTTCACCCGTTCCCCCCGTGTGTGTGGGGGGGTGGGAAGTCTGTGGTGGTTACAACTGTGGTGTTGTTATTCGGTTGTGTGGTGTTCCCTGGTTTTTCAACGTTTGGGTTGTTGGTTGGGAACCACATAGTGGACGCGTGCAGTGTGTGTTGTGTGGTGTAAGTTGTTGGCCTATTAGTACCGGTCAGCTTCACGAGT